>CAZKYJ010000078.1:0-11629 GCA_964556355.1 uncultured Verrucomicrobiales bacterium
GAAGTTCGCCGAGAGCAGGATCCTCATGAACTCCGCGATCGTGGCGGGATCGCGCGGTATGGCCGGCGCCGCCTGCCTCTGCTCCGCCGCCGCCGCGCTCGGCGGCGGCGGGCTCGTCACCCTCTTCGTGCCGGATGATGGCACCTACCCGATCGTCGCCGGGCGGGCGCACCCGGAAGTGATGGTGCGCCCCCTTGCCGAGCTCGCCACGATCCTCGAGAAAGAGTTCGACGTCCTCGCCATCGGCCCCGGCATGGGCGACGTCTGCCGGGATGGTTTTGAGACGCTGATCGAGCACTTCCCCGGCCCGGCGATCATCGATGCCGACGGACTCAACCACCTTGCCGCCGACGATCTCCGGCCACTGGGCCTTCGGGATGCCCGAGGCCACCCGAGCCTGCTCACCCCCCATCCGGGTGAGATGCGGCGCTTGCTGGGTGGCCGGGAGCTCGGCGGCCGCGCGCGCTGCGCGCGGGACTTCGCCGGCCGCTACCGGAACGTTTGCGTCCTTCTGAAAGGTGCCCGCACCGTCGTCGCCTCACCGGGTGGCGAGCAGATCGCCTACAACACCGCCGGCACGCCGGGCATGGCATCCGGAGGGATGGGCGACACTCTCACCGGGCTTTGCGCCGCGCTCGCTGCCACCCAGCCCGGTCTCTTCAGCACTGCTAGCCTCGCCGCGTGGATCCACGCCCGCGCAGCCGAGCGGGCCATCACGGGTGGAGGGGATTCGGTCGAGTCCCTCCTCGCGAGCAGCGTGGCCGCACAGTTCGGCGGAGCGATGGACGATTTCCGCCTCCGGCGCCAGTAGCTGATCGCGCACAAAAAAAGGGGCGCTCCCCTCTGAGGAGCGCCCCGCGATTAACTCGTTACCGGTTCTCGTCAGGGGACGACCGTTTCGACCCGAAGGAAGATCTCGGATGCCCCAGGTGACGGGTTCGTAAAGGGACCGAACGACGTGCTGCCACCCAAGCCGAGAATGTTATCGGCTCCGGGGACGACGTTGGGGAACCCGTTGAGATCGGTGCTCCACGTGATCCGGTAGGTCACATTCAACTGGGAGGTCCAGGTGATGGTGAACTCATCCGTGAGGTCGAGCGTGACATCGGTGATGCGGAACGGGAGCCCATCGGCATCGCCCACCAGCACCCGCTGGCGAACCTGGGTCGTCGTCGCGGTCGTCATCATGTCGAATACGAAGAGCCACTCGCCCGAATCGACGGATGCTCCAAACGACGCGTCGGTCGATTCGTCTCCGAGCTGGGTCAGGCCGCTGACCGGGACGAAATCACTGACGAACGCTCCGGGAACCGTGACCGGATCGAAACTGCCGTTGCTATCGAAGGCGCTCCAGTAGAGCGCTCCCGCGTCCCCGCCGCCGCCTTCCCAGGTGACCATGCGGAAGTCGACCCACTCACCGTCGTCGTATTTCGCATCGCTGGCATCAAAGAGCGTGACGTGGCCGCCGTTGTTGCTCACGGAATCCCGACTCGTCCACGTGTTGTCGTCGAGGAGAACCTGCCCGTCGATTTCGAGATAGGTGTAGTCGTCGACCCCGTCGGTGAAGAGGATCGCCTCGTAATCGACGCCCTCGGCGGTGACCGGCGTGCGGTCGCCATCCTCGGGGATAAAGATCTGACCCGTGATGTTGACACCATAGTTTTCCTGGTTGCCGCTGAAGGCACCTGCCGTGTTGTCGGCCGGATCGACCCCTTGGACGGCGGCGGCGAAGGAAGCCGGCCCGGTGAGCCCGAAGTAGTTCGCGTCATTGTCGCCTCCCCCCGTCCAATCGACATTGGGGATCACGACGACGCCATCGGGCGCGTTGCCGTCGATGGTGGCGAAGTTTGCCGCCCGGTTCCCCGCATTGCCGGCGAGGTAGATTTCGCCATTCAGTCCGGATCCATCCGCCGCCATGTCATCCGTGCGGAAATTGTCGCTTGGCACGAGATCGGCCAATTCCATCGCGGTGATATCCTGGACGGCGTTCGTGTTGCCGAACATCGGGGCAAAATCGCCGAAGGTGCCGGGAGCCCGGAGGATATCGAAGGTGTCGTTCGTATCGAAGGCGTTCCAGAAAAGGCGGGCGATATCGCCCCCGCCACCTTCCCACATCACCATGCGGAACGGCACCCACGCGCCGGCATCGAACTTGGGATCCCCGGCATCGAAAATGGCAATCCCGCCGCCGAGACCGTTAGACGCCGTAGTATTGACGGCTCCGCCACGGTCGATGAGAACCTGCCCGTCGATCTCCAGGTAGACGTTGTCGTCGATCGCATCCTCGAAGAGAATCCATTGGCTTCCTCCCGGGAGATCGACCCCGCGGCGATCGCCGTCGGCGGGGATGAAAATCTCCCCGGTAAGATCGACCCCGTAATCTTCCTCGCCGTTGCCGTCGAGCGTCCCGTCGTTGAGCCCCGTCACGGGGTTGTCACCGTTACCGTCGTCGCCGAAGGCGGGGTTGGCATCGCTACCGTCGCCAGGCACGGCATCGGTGAAGACGTTCCCGCCGCTCCCATTGCCGGGATAACCAATCCCGTTGTTGGGATCGGACCAGTTGACGTCGGGAACGATGGCGGTGCCGTTGGGAGCATTGTTGGCAATGAAGGCCAAATTCCCAACATTTCCCTGGTTCCCGTTGCGATAGACGTCCGCCACCAGACCGGGGGCGTAGTTGCCCCCGCCATCCGTATCGTAGCGGAAGTTGGCGGCCGGGACGAGGTCGGGATCCTCCATCGGAGTGGGATCGCGGAAGATCGGAACCGGCCCGAACGAGGGAATGAAGGTGGAGAGGTTGGTGGCGCTCAACATCCAGATGAGCGGCTCGCCGGTCGCCACGTCGTTTTCGTTCACGTAGACCGCGCCGAAAACTTCGCCATCACTCGCCACGTTGACCCGTCCGGTCATCTGCCAGGTATCCGGTCCGGACGGCGGACTGAAGAACGTGGGGTCATACCCCTCCGCCGCCGTGTAGCCCTCGAACGAAGCGGTGTTGATATCATTCGTATCGGGAGTGATGGTCTGGGGGTGCGACTGGTGCCCGAGTCCGACGACCAGCTCGGCAGGAGCGGCGAAAATCGCCTCGCTCCGCTCCCGGATCTGCACGTAGCGGGCGACGACCCCGTCGATTTCGATAGCGTAGCCAGCCCGCATCGTATTGCCGTCCCGCGCTAGCGACAGATTGATCGCATCGGTTGCAATATTGCCCCCGGGGAGGAAGAGCTGAGCGCCGTTGGTATTTCCATCGGTACCGCCCCCGACGGTCGTGCGCACCCCGTAGATGACATCCCCCGCGCTCCGGCGGACGGACATGAAGTGGGCGTCGTTGGCGAGTGGGATCCCGTTTGGATTCGCCACCGCATCGAAGTTCAGAACGCGGGCGTCCAGAGTCTCGCGCCCCCAGTTCGGAGCCGGGGTGGTGGTGGTGACGTGGCGGACGGTCGCGGTGAAATCACCGGTAAAATTGTTAGCCTCTGTGTTGTCCCAGAGGAAGACCCCCTGGTCAGAGCCGCCCCAGATGTCGGCACCGCCCCCGGTGATGTCGAAGTCCCCGCCGCCCAGGTCGGTGAAGGAGGCTGGAGGAGTGGTTCCGGCGGCGTTGCCCCACACTTCCAGGGTGTTGAGGTCGGCGAGGGCAGGACTTGCTCCGAGGCAGATGAGGGGGAGCAGTACTGAGGGGATGGGTGGTCTTTTCATGATGGGTTTCATTGTTTGGTCGGAGTCTCCTCTCCGGTGCATGTTGAGGGTCTCAGGGACGGCCGTCCCGAGACAGACTATTTTTCCTTCGGTGATCTTGCCATGCCGGGAGCGGATTTCAATTACTTTTCCCTCAATCTCTCGATCCGGGGACGATCTCGAGCTCGATCCGCTCGTCGCCACGCTGCACGGCCATCTTGACGGCTTCCCCGATCTTGAGCGCCTCGATGGCGTAGGTGTAGTCGTAGATATTCTTGATCTCGCGGCCGGCCAGGGAGACGATGATGTCGTCGGCCTGCACCCCGGCGGTTTCTGCCGGACCGTTTTTCGCCACGCCGGATAGTTTGAGACCCTCGACGTCGGTTTGGGCGTAGTCGGGGATCGTTCCGAGGTAGGCGCGGAGGCCTCCGCGGGTGCCTTGGCTCTCGGGTTTCTCCATCGCCTGGTAGTCGGGCACCTGGTCGCTGGAGGCGAGCCCGCGGGCGATGAGCCCCATGAATTTGGCGATCTTGGCCGCGCCCTCGTAGTTGATTTTCTCGGCGGTATCGCCGGGGGTGTGGTAATCCTCGTGCGCCCCGGTAAACGCGGCCAAGATCGGGACTCCCTTGAGGTAGAACGAGGTCGCGTCGGTGGGCAAATAGCTGTCCGTCTGGATCACGAGCGGCAGCCCGACGACCACGTTCCGCTGCTCGATGGCGGAGGGCCAGTAGCTGCTGCTCCCCACCCCCTGCAGGACGAGGTTCTCGCGGAGGCGCCCGATCATGTCCATGTTGAGGTAGGCGACAATGTCGTCTTGCAGCGTTCCGCCCTCGGGCAGGCCCTCGGCCTCTTCGGCCACGTAGTGCGCCGATCCGAGGAGCCCGAGTTCTTCGCCCGACCAGGCGGCAAAGAGGAGCGGCCGCTGCGGCTTGAATGCCCCCTCTTTGACCGAGGTTGCCAAGTGTTGAGCGATCTCTAACATCCCGGCCACTCCGGAGGCGTTGTCGTCGGCACCGTGATGGATCTTATCCGTCTCATCGCCGGTCGCCCGCGAGTTGGACGCCGCCTTCGACCCGAGGTGGTCGACGTGCGCCCCAATGGCCACGGCGGCAGCGCCCTCTTCGCCGCCCGGAAGGCGCGCGAGCACGTTGCGGCCCTCCCGCTTTTCCTGATCGACGACGACCGTGGCGGAGAGGCTCACGTTCTCCAGCGTGATTCCGGCTTGCATCTCGCCGGTGTCCGCTGCCGATTGGAGATCCGCCAGCGACTTCGCGATGCCGCCACGTTTGAGGAGGTCCTCCGCCACCGCGTCCGTCACCGAGATGGCGCCCACGCCCGATCCTGCCAGCGAGGCGTCGAAACTCAAGGGGACGAGCTGGTCTTTCACTTTCGAGTTCGGACCGCTGACGACGATGATTCCTTTTGCCCCTTTTTCGCGGGCGGTGAGCGCTTTGTAGCGGAGGCTCGAGAAGCGGGTGAACCGCTGGCGGGCTTCGGCGCTGAGCCCCTCGGGGAGATAGCGGAAAACCATCACCCACTTGCCCTCGACATCGAGGTGGGCGTAGGACGAATACTCCGGGAGGGGCTCGCCGCCCGCCTCGACTTGCTCGCTTGGAATCTCCAGCCCGTAGTTGGCGAAAACGACCCCCGCCTCGCCGAACTCGCCGTTCTCGGAAAACGTCAACGGGGTCCAGTCCTCTCCCGCTACCAACCCGGAGCCGGCCTCTTCCCCGCTCACCGCGAAGGCATTGCCCTCGCCCAACGCGACACCCGCGGTGAACTCGAACGCGTCGAAGTACGTCCCGTCGTCACCCGCCGGCTCCAGCCCGAACGCCGCGAAGGCATCGGCCACAAACTCCGTCGCCAATCGCTCGCCCTCGGTGCCGGTCAGACGACCGTCCAGTTCGTCGGACGCCAGGTACTCCACTTCCCGCCGCATGTCCTCAGGCGTGATCGCGGAGGTCGACTCCGCCAGCACGACATCGACCGCTTTCGGCTCGGCCGCTTTCGGTGCCGGTTCTTCCGTGGCGACCGGTGCCGCTTCGGCGGCGGCGAGAGCGGCCAGCGCCGCCTCGTGGTTCCATCCGCCGAGGAAAATCTGGCTGTGCTTGTCCGGCGTGCGGTTGGTCGTCCAGGTCAACGTTTCGCCGTCGGGCGAAAACGACGCCAGGCCGTCAAACCCTTCGGTTGACGTGACCCGCACCGGCGCCTTCTCCCCGGCGGAGTCGACGATGTAGAGCTCGAAGTTGGCAAAGCCTTGGAGGTTCGTCGCGAAGACGAGGTAGTCGCCCGACGGGTGGAAGAACGGCGCCCAGCTCATCGCGCCGAGTCGGGTCAGCTGTTTCGGATTCTTCCCGTCGGCATCCATCGTCCAAATCTCGGCCGTCGCTCCGTCCTCGCTGAACCGTCGCCAGCAGATCTTGGAACCGTCCGCGCTGAAAAACGGCCCGCCGTCGTATCCCGGGAAGGCCGTCAGCCGTTCCACCTGGCTGCCGTCCGCCCGCATCCGGTAGATCTCCATCGCGAAGCTCTCGTTCTCTTCGAACTTCGCCCGCTGCTCCTCCGGCATTTCGCCGTTGTAGGCCTGCCGGTTCGAGGCAAACACGATCCACTCTCCATCCGCGGAGTATGCGCCCTCGGCGTCGTATCCCAACGTGGCCGTCAGGTTGGTCAGCCCGGCCCCACCGTCGTCGGCGATCGGCCCGGTGTAGATGTCGTAGTTTTCGTCGTAGTCCCAGCTGTAGCGCTTCTCTTTACCGCTTTCCCGGAAGGCAATCTCCTCCGCCTGTTTCGTTTCCGCTTCGGCGTCCCCGTGGGTAGAGGCGAAGAGAACTTGCTCACCACCCGGACGAATCCACCCGCAAGTCGTTTTGCCAACACCCGTCGAGACTTTTGTAATATCCCCTGTTTCCAGATCCACCACAAACATCTGGAAGAACGGGTTCGCGTCGTCCCGCTCGCTCTGAAAGATCATCTTGCTCCCGTCGCTGCTGAAGTAGCCCTCGCCCGATCGCTTCCCGGCGAAAGTCAGCTGGCGGGCTCCGGTGATAAACTGCGCTTCGACATCCGGGGCCTCCGCATCCGTAGCCTGCTCCGCAGAGATGGCCGCTCCCGCGATCAGTCCACCCGCCGCGAGGACAGCAGCCGTCGCCGCCCAGCGCTCCCCATGCATTTCCATCCAATTTCTCTCACTTCGATTCATAGCGTCAAAAATCGTAAGGCTACGCCTTGCGGCGTCAAATCGGCGCGATTCTTTCCTCCGCAGACGAAATGAGTGAACAAATTCTCCCGTATTAGGTCAGTGTCTGCGTTTCGGAAGGACAAAAGTCTCGGACGTAGCGTTTTTCACTTGCATTATTCTTATTATCTGGCAATAAGCCCGCCCGCACTTGCCTGTTCAGGCGTAACCCATACGTGTAAGACACGGCGGATGCGCAAGCGCTCCCCCGTCACTCTTAGCCTGAAGTGCGGGGAAGGGTGGCTCAGGAGGGCTACCATCACCACTACGTTTGCCCCTCCCAGCCAACTCGCCACCACCCTTTACCATGAACGTCCTCGTCGACAATAAAGAAAAAATCGAAAGAGATTCGGATACTCCGACCACCGCCGACCGCCGTGCTGCCGATAAAGATCGGCAGCGCGACTACCCGTCGGCCGGCGGCTCGGACATGACGATGAAACTTTACCTCCGCGAGATCGGCCAGGTGCCGCTCCTGACGCGCGAGGAAGAGAACGAGCTGGCCGCTCGGATCAAGGTCGGCGACGAGGATGCCCGCACCCACATGATCCGCGCCAACTTGCGCCTCGTGGTGAAAATTGCCCAAGACTACGCCAACTACGGCCTCCCGCTCCTCGACCTCATCAACGAGGGCAACATCGGTCTGATGAAGGCCGTCGAGCGCTTCGACCCGGCCAAGGGCGGCAAGCTCTCCACCTACGCTGCCTGGTGGATCAAGCAGTCGATCAAGCGGGCTCTGGCCAACCAGTCGAAGACGATTCGCCTCCCCGTCCACGTCATCGACAAGGTGAATAAGATGCGCCGGATCTCGACGACCCTCACCGAGGAACTCGGCCGCGAACCTACGCTGGAAGAACTCTCCACGGTCACCGGGATTCCGCGGGCGAAGCTTTCCCGCCTCCGTGATTCGGCAAAGGCTCCGGTTTCGCTTGACGCGCCCGTTGGCGAAGAGGGCGATTCTGCGACCTACTCGGAGATCGTCGGCGACGAAACGGCCGATGACCCGTTCGAGCGCCTCAGCGAGCTGAACTTGCACTCGCAGCTCGGGAGCTTGCTGGACGTGCTCGACCGCCGCGAGCTCCGGATCATCCAAGCCCGCTACGGCCTCGACGGCAAACCCGTCAAGACCCTCGAAGAAGTGGGCGAAGAGTTCGGGGTCACCCGCGAGCGCATCCGTCAGCTGCAAAATCTGGCGCTCAAGAAAATGCGCCAGCACCTCGAGCGGATGGATCAGCCGCAGCAGTCCCGCCCGTCCGCCATGCGGAAGGATGCTGACGGCGAAGAGGAGGAGTTCGACGACACGCTCGCGAGCTAGCCGTTTTCCTCAGCCACTCTCAGACGCGCCGGAGCCGAAGGGTTCCGGCGCGTTTTTTTGCCGGGTTCGCCCGTCGATTGCTATCATCCGATCCGTCATGAAATCCATCTTGATTCCCGCCGCGCTCCTTCTCGTGATCGCGAACGCCCTTCTTTTCGTCCCGCAGCTGCACGCCTACGCATCGGTCATCGGCGGGGTCGCCTGCGGGCTGGCCGTCATTGTCCTCATTGCGGCGGTCGTGTCACGCAGGTCCGTGGCACCTGCGCCCGTCCCCTCCCCCGCTCCGGCGCCCCCAGCCGCTCCGAAGAACTCCGCGGAGGCCGAGGTCGTCACCTTCCTCGCCGTCCTCCAGGAGAAAGGGCGTTTCGTCGACTTCCTCATGGACGATATCACCGCCTACGAGGATGCCGAAGTGGGAGCCGCCGCCCGCGTCGTCCACCAGGGGTGCCGTGCGGCCATGGGCGACCACTTTACCATCGCGCCGGTCGCGGACGCGGAAGAAGGCACAGCGGTCACCGTTCCGGACGATCACGCGCCCGACGCCTACCGCCTCACCGGCAACCTCCAGGGCGCCGCCCCCTTCACAGGAACCCTCGTCCACAAAGGGTGGCAGACGAGCCGGGTCGCGCTCCCCCGCGTCCTCAACGCCGACTCCGGACGGCTCCCCACCATCGCCCCGGCCGAAGTCGAGATCCGCTAGCGAAGAATGAGCAAGACCCACACCCACAGTATCGGCATCGACCTCGGGACGAGCAACAGCGCCATCGCGACGGTGGCAGACTTCGACGCGGCGTCCCCCGAGATCGTCCCCGTCACCCAGCTCGTCGCCCCGAACCAGGTGGACGAGGGCGAGACGCTCCCTTCCGCCCTCTACGTCCCCCACCCCGACGAGTTCCCGTGGCTGGAGACATCGGACATCCTTGGACAGTTCGCCCGTAGCCACGGCGCGCTGGTTCCCGACCGCCTCGTCACCTCGGCCAAATCCTGGCTGTCGAACCCGCAGACCGATCCGAAATCTCCCGTCCTCCCGTGGGCCTCGGAGATCCCCGCGGCCGAAAAAACCTCCGCGTTCGAAGCGTCCCGTCGCTACCTCGAACACCTCCGCGCCAGCTTCGCTGCCGCGAGCCCCGACCGCGACCTCGCCGACGCCGAGATCGTCGTCACCGTCCCCGCCTCGTTCGACGAGGTGGCGCGAAACCTCACCGCGGAGGCGGCCGAAGCCGCCGGCTGGGGAAAAGTGGTGCTCCTGGAGGAACCGCAAGCCGCGTTCTACGCCTTGACGGCGCAGGTCGGCAGTGCCTGGCGCTCCCAGGTGAGCGCCGGCGACATCGTCTTGGTCTGCGATATCGGCGGGGGCACCACCGATTTCAGCCTGCTCGCCATCTCGGAGTCGGACGGCGACCTCGAAGTCGAGCGGATCAGCGTCGGCGAGCACCTCCTCCTGGGCGGTGACAACATGGATCTCACCATCGCCTACACGCTCTACGACCAGTTTGAGGCGGCGGGAAAGTCCTTGGACGACTGGCAGTTCTACGCCCTCCTCCACGCTTCGGCCGCCGCGAAGATCAAGCTGCTGAGCGACGACTCGCTCGCCGAGGTGCCGGTTTCCGTACCGTCGCGCGGCTCGTCGTTGGTGGGCAAGACGGTCACCACCAAACTCGCCCGCGCCACGGTCGACGCGATCGTCCTCGACGGCTTCCTCCCGCTGACCGCCGCGGACGACCTCCCCGACACCACCGCCAGCTCGGGCCTCCAAGAGTTCGGGCTCCCCTATGCCGCCGACCCGGTCATGAGCAAGCACCTCGCGCGCTTCCTCACCAGGAGTCTAACTAACGTCCAATCCAGCGAGTCCCTCCGCGCCCTCGTCGGCGACACCGGCGGCGCGACCTACCTCCGGCCGACCGCCGTCCTCTTCAACGGGGGGGTCTTCAATGCCGCCCCGTTGCGCCAGCGCATCCTCGATCTCCTGGCCTCGTGGGACGGGGACACCGCGCCCGTCCGCGAGCTGGCCGGCTTCCAGCCCGACCTCGCCGTGGCCCGTGGCGCCGCCCTCTACGGGCGCAACCGCGCCACTGGCCAGGGGATCCGCATCCGCTCGGGAACGGCACGTTCCTACTACCTCGGTCTCGAATCGTCCAGGCCTGCCGTCCCCGGATTCAAGCCACCGGTCAAAGCGCTCTGCGTCGTTCCCCAAGGGATGGAAGAGGGCAGCGAACTCGTCATCGAGGGCAAAGAATTCGGCCTCGTCACCGGCCAGCCCGCCACCTTCCGCTTCTTTTCCTCCGAGATCCGCAGCGGCGATACCCCCGGCCAGATCCTCCCCAACGCCGAGCGTGAACTCGAGGAGACGTCAAGCATCGAGGTCACGCTCCCGCCGGTGGAGGGCGTCCCCGAAGGCCATCCCGTCCCGGTGCAGATCAACCCGCTCGTCACCGAGCTCGGCAACCTCGAACTCTGGATGAAGCACACCGCCTCCGACCAGCGCTGGAAAGTGGAGTTCCAGGTGCGGATGGAGTAGTGCGCACCCGCTAGTCCGCGGCGACAAGGCCGGCCGGATTCACTTTTCCCCGGATATCTTCGAGCCACCAGTTTTCTCCTCGGCAGGCTTCGGCGACCCGCTCGAAGGCGGCAACCACTTCTGCCGCCGTCCCAAAAGTTCGGCTCCTCTTCCCGTCCACCAACGTGTCCCGCTCCGGGTGAAGCGTGATCCGCGAGAAAGTGCAACGATCACAGAACTCGGTGGCGTCCACGTAGATTTCTCCCCCAAGACAGCGTCGGCGGGCGGCATAGATCATCTTCCCCTCACGAAAAACGATCTGCACCGAATCGAATCCACCACCAAGGAAAATCGTCTCATAGCCTCCGGATTCCCCAACCCGCACCGATTGGGTACCTGGCGAGGATTTTTCCTGCGCTGGTCTCCGCGTCGATGCGCTTTTCCCGGAGAGCCGAGCAGACCTTCGTGTAGGGATCACGCTGCCCCTGCTTCACCTTCCACAGACCGGCAGCAAGCACCACTCTCTCGCCGAGGGTCTCGGAATCCGTCTGGGCAGCCGTCGAAGCATGCTGGACAGTCGCATCGCCGAACGGGGTCTCAAGTGTTGCCAGGCCGAGGCATCTCCCGCTCCCATCAGAAGCCCTGTCCCGGCACGCCTCGCATCTTGAAAAACCCTGTCCATCCCGTAGATCCTGTCTCACGAAACCACTTCCGAGTTCCTCCCCCCCATCCTGCCGCCATCATGCCTCCCGCCTACAGCATCGGAATCGACCTTGGGACGACGAACTCGGCGCTCGCCTACTGTGACCTGGCCGCCGGATCGGAGGCCCCCGCGCAAATCCTGCCGATCCCCCAGTTCGAAACGTCCACCACCCAGTCGGAAGCCAGCACGCTCCCGTCG
>CAZKYJ010000079.1:0-11458 GCA_964556355.1 uncultured Verrucomicrobiales bacterium
CAGCTCGATCCAAGAGCTACTCGACTGGCGGGAGGAGAACGCGCCCGCGAAAGAGGTTTGGGTCAGCGAGTTCGGCTGGGATACGAGCACGCAGAAGCCCGACCCGGAAGGCGAGTGGGCAAAATGGGTGGGATCGACCGACGAGGAGCAGGCCATGTGGACGATCCGCAGTTTCTTCCGCTTCGCCGAAATGGGAGTCGACCGGGCGATGGTCTATTTCTTCAACGACGAGGACGAACCGAAACTTCACGCGGCGTCCGGGTTGACCCGCAACTACGAGCCGAAACCCGCCTACCACGCGGTGGCGTGGATGTTGGAGTCGCTGGCCGATCACCGGTTTGCTCGGGCGATCCGCAATTCCAACGACGAGGGCTATCTCTACGAGTTCGCGCCGGAAAGGCTGGGGCAGCCCAGGATCTGGGCGGCGTGGCTGGCGACCGGGGAAGACCGGGAGGTGGACGTCGGCGCGGAGGGCGCGAGCGTCGCTCGCGCCGAGCTGATGCCGCTGGTCGAGGGCGAAGCGCCCGAGGTCGAAGTCGTGCCCGGGAAAATCGTGTTCGGGGTTTATCCGCGACTCTATTTTCTGGAGTAGCCGGGGTTGGATGGTGCCCGTGCTACTCGGCCTTAGATGACTCCAGCAGCGCGCGATACTCGCCCTCCAAGCTGGCGACCTTGGCGAGTTCCCGCTCGAGGACCTGGGCGGTTTCCCGGTGGGTGCCGACCTCGACGGTCAAGGAATTGCGCAAGTTCTGCAGCTCGCGGGCGGTCGCGTGGAGAACGAGGGGAGTCCGGTTCGCTTCGGCGATGAATGCCGCTTGCTCCGCCTCGGCGCCGGGAAGCGCGGCACGGGCCGCGGCGAGCGCCGCTTCGAGCTCGGCCCGCTCGGCCTTGCGCTCGTCCGAGTCGGTGGGGAAAGGCTCGCCAAGGGCGGCGATACCAGATTCGGTCCACGCGATCTTGTTGCGAAGCTCCTCCACTTTCGCTGCGGCTTGGAGGACTTTACCGGCCAGGTGATCGACGGTCGCTTCGGCGGTCTCGCTGATCATGTTCTTCCCGGCGACATCGGATTTGAGCCCGTCGATGCTCGATTGGATTTCTCCGAGTTCGGTCTCGGTCTCCGCGAGAGATTGACGATCGGCGATCAGTTGGATATTTACGGCGGCGGCGCGCCAATGATCGACGCGGCGCTTCGACCACGCGAGTTTGTCTTGGAGCTCCTGCCTGTTGTCATCGGTGGCCTCCGCGAGCGCTTGCTCGGTCTGGGCGACGAGTTTGTTGGCCTGAACGATCCGGGTTTCGATGCTGGGTGGGTTCGATTCGGTGCGGGCGACCACCTCGCCGGACCCGGTGTCGTAGGCGGCGAGCTTGCCGACGAAATCTCCGGAGATGGCCCGCGGCTTGTCGCCCGAGGTCAGCGCCACCTGGACGAAGAGGTTGCCGTCTTCGTGGGCGAGGTCTTTGAGGTGTCCGCCGTCCCCCTTCCAGATTTTGACTTTGCCGTCGCGCCCCGAACTCACGATGTTGCCGTCGGCACCGAAGGCGACGCTGAGCGCCCCGCCTCCGTGGGCGTCCCAGTCTTTGACTTTCTTCACTTCCTTCGTCTCCCAGAGGCGGATCTTGCCATCTTCGGAGCACGAGGCGAGCGCCTGGGAATCGGGACGCCACGAGATCGCCGTGATCGTTTTCTCGTGGCCCTCCAGGGCGTGGACTTCATTGCCGGTCTCCGCTTCCCACACGAATAGCCCGCCGTTGCGGTCGGCCGAGGCAAGGTACTCGCCGTCCGGCGAGAAAGCGACAGCCATCACCCACTCGGTGTGTTTCTCGACCGTCTTGAGAAGGGTTCCCGATGCGGTGTCGTAGAGTTTGAGAGCCTTCGAAGGACCCCCGAGGGCGATCCGGGTCTGGGAGGGGTTAATATCCGCGCCGAGCACCGAGTCGAACTCGTTGCCAATCTCGAGGGCGCGCTTGCCCGTCTTCACATCCCAGGCGACCACGTTACCCGATTTGCCGGGACGCCCTCCACCGGCGAGGATGAGCGAGCCGTTGCGCGAGAAAGAGAGCGCGATCGGGAAGCCCTCTTCGTAGGGGAGGACGCCGAGGAGGTCGAGCGTCTCGGCGTGGTGCAAGAGGACCTGCTTTTGGCCGGTGACGGCGATGAGTGGTGCCCAGGGGGACACGGCGATATCGGCGACGACGTTGCCGCTTGCGGTGACGATGACCGGCTCCAGCGGCACGTGCTCGGGCATGGGCGGAGGGCCTTCCGGCTTCTCCGTGGGCACGTTGCCGAGCGCCATGGTGAAGGCGGGTTTCTCCGCCTTCTTGGCCACCGATCCGCTGGTATCCAGAAGGCCGCCGGCCAGCCACTTGCCGATCACGTCGAGATCCGACCCGTCCATCTTCTCACCTTTTGGCGGCATGACGGGCTCCTCGGCGTGGGTGATCACGTTGAAGATCTTCGAGTTTCCCGGCTCCCCCGAAAGGATGACCTGGCCCGATCCACCACCCGACAGAGCGGCGCTGTAAGTCGTGAGATCGAGACCGCCTTTGGCCTTGTCAGGGTTATGACAGCTAAAGCATTTGTTCTCGAAAATCGGCCGTACGTGATCCTGGTAGGTCACTTTGTCCTCCGCCGACAGCGAGCCGGCCAAGAGGAACGCGGAACCGCAGATGGCACCGATGGGCGGTAAGGGTGAGGAGGAGTATTTAACCACGGACTTCACAGGTGTTGGGAACGGATGTTAGTGATTGAAGAGGTATTCCTTCGAGTTGAGCAGCGCCCAGAAAACGTCTTCGAAATACTCGGCTTTATTCTCGTCCGGAGCCATTTTCTCGATGAGCCCTTTGGCCTCGTTGTCGGTGGGTTTCCGCGACAGGGCGCGGACGTAGAGGGTCTCGATGATCTTGTCGTCCGGCAGGTTCGCGTCGACAAGCTCTTGGACGACCCGCCCGCGACGGATGTTGTCATGGACGGCGCTGCCGTTGATCAGGTGGAGCGCCTGCCCGAGGTTCGGATCCATCTTGACCTCGCACGAGCAGACGGTCTCGCGGGTCGCGCGACCAAATGTCGTGAGGAAGTAGTTCGACGTGTTGCCGTCGGCGATCTGCACGGCGTGGGCCCCGCGGGGGAGGCCTTTGAACTTCTCGTCGGTCTGGGTGACCTGAGCGAGGGTGTCGAGCAGGACTTCCGCGCGCTGGCGCCGGACGCGGGCGTGGGAGAAGTTGGTGAGATCGCTTTCGTTCGACGCGTTGGCGTGGGTCGTCAGCTGGTAGGTGCGGGAGAGGCAGATATCCCGGACGAGCTTTTTGAAGTCGTAGTCATACTCTTGGAATTTTTCGCCGAGGGCGGTGAGGAGCTGGGGGTTGGTGGCGGGGTTGGAGATGCGGACATCGTCCACCGGCTCGATGATGCCGATGCCGAAAAAGTGCGACCATACGATATTGGCGAGGTTGCGGGCGAAGTAGGGGTTTTCCGGCGAGGCAAGCCAATCGACCAGCACTTTCCGGCGGTCCTTCCCTTTGGTATCGGGGATGTCTCCACCCAAGAATTTCGGCGTGGCATCCTGGTTCGGCTCGGGGTGTTTCACCTCGCCGCCACCCCGGTTGTAGATGATCCTTTCGCGCGGGTCCTCGGCGTCCTTCCGGCCGATCTGGGTGAAGAATGCGGCGAAGCCGTAGTAGTCGTTTTGCGTCCAGCGGTCGAACGGGTGGTTGTGGCACTGGGCGCATTGGAGGCGCATTCCCATGAAGACCTGGGCGACGTTCTCGGCGGTCTTGAGGGTGTCGGTTTCGGTCTGGTAATAGTTGGCGGCCGGGTTGGAGAAAGTGCCGCCTTCCGCGGCGAGGAGCTCCTTGACGATTTCGTCCATGGGGACGTTGCGAGCCAGTTTGTCTTTGAGCCAGGCGTGGTAGAGGAGGGTCGCCTTGTAACTCACCCGGTTGTTCCCGTTGTTGACGCTGCGGATCTGGAGGAGCTCGGCAAACTTCATGACCCAGACCTCGATGAACTCCTTGCGTGAGAGGAGGTCGTCGATGAGTTGCTCTCGCTTGTTGCCCGCTTCGCTGGCGGCGAAAGTCCGGAAGTCTTCTTCGGTCGGAAGCTGCCCGACGATATCGAGGAAGGCACGGCGGAGGAAGACCTCGTCGGTGGCGAGTTCGGACGGATAGATGCGCAGCTTGTGCAGCTTGTCGTGAACCAGCTCGTCGATGTAGTTGTTCTCGGCGAGTTCCGGCCGCTGGTAGTCGAGGTTTTCCGGTATGACGATCACCTGGGATCCTTGGGTGAAGGCGTCGAACCGCGCCATGACGAAGGCTTCCCCGCGGACGCCGGAGGTGACGATCCCTTTCTCGGTGATGGCGGCCGACCGTTCGTTGTTCGTCGAAAACACCGCGAGTTGGGTGACGTCGCGATCGGTGCCGTCGGAATACTTCGCCAGCACGGTCATGCGCTGGGTCGCCTCCGGGCCTTCGATGAGCAGCTGCTGGGGAAGGATCTCGATGCCCACGCAATGGGCGATCTCTTCCGGGTCTTTCGGAACGCCGTCACCGATCCAGCCGACCAGCGTATTGTAGGAGTCCGAGCCGGGTTCAAACAGCTTACCACCACTGTGGGGAACCGTCTCGATGGCCTTCTCGATGAGCAGGCTCTCCTCCGGGATGGCCAGGTTGATGCGCCGCCCCGCGAGCTCCCGGGTGAGCCGGTAGTAGTCCCCGTTCGGATCGTAGCCGAATAGGGACAGCATGAAGAGGTCTTGTCCACGGGCAGATCCGTGGCATGACCCGGTGTTGCATCCCTCGCGCATGAAGACGGGCATCACGTCGAGGTTGAAACTGATCGGTCGCGGTGCGGTGCCCGCCTTGACCACCAGTGGGAGGTTGAGGCTTTGCCCCCGGTAGCCGATCTTTACGTTGGTCTCGCCGGCGTCCTGGTCGGTCGGGCGGAAAGTGAAGCGATCGAAGGTCACCAGCGATGGGTTCTCGATGGTGTAGGTTGCTCCCGGCGTGATGTCGCGTGTCGTGTCGTCTTCGTAGGTGGCGGTGACGACGATGCGGTGGAAATCGGCGGCGGATTCCAAGGTGACCGCCGGCGGGTAGACGGCGATGGAGCGAAGCGGCTTGGTGTCCTCGAGTGTCCGGGGGACATCATCGGGGTCTTTGGTTTCCAGGGTCACCCCCTCCGCCCACGGGGCACCTGCGGCGATCCAGTCGCGCAGTTTTTTTACATCGCCGGCCGGGAGCGGCCCGCCCTCGGGCGGCATGACCTCGTCGTCGTCGCCGGGCAGGGTCGTGCGCTCGATGAGGAGTGACTTGTCGGCGTGGCCATCGACGAAGGCGGCGTCGGTGTCGCCTCCCTTGACCATGGCTTCCCGGGTCTCTAGGGAGAGTGCGCCCTTGGTCTTGGTGGCGTTGTGGCAGGACAGGCAGTTGACCTCCAGGACGGGCGCGGCGGCATGGAAGGTCGAGAGGTCGGTCGCGGCGTTCGCAGACGAGACCGCGAGGGCCGCTGCTGGCAAAGACAGGCGCAGATAAGTGAGAAATGACATGGTGAGATGGGAAAGGATTTGCATGGCTCAGATGCGCCGGCGGGATGCCGGCGCTCCCCTCGTGGTGAAGCGTCGGTTACTTCTGGGCGACCTTTTCTTGTTTCGGCTCCGCCTCGGGTTCGGGGGCCGGCGGTGGGTTGTCGATCCGGAGGGTCGAGCCCCCGGCGACAGTGTGTTGGATGGTGGTGCCGTTGGCGGGGATCTCGACGCTGCAGAAGAGGTTCTTATGTTTGCCAGTAGTGGCTTCGACCTCGGTGCTGATAGGGAAGGTGACGGTCGCATCATCTTTGGTGAACTCGATCTGCTCGACGGTCGATGTCTTGGCGGGGAGGCCGAACAGCTTGATCGTGGCCTTGCCCTCGAACGGGCGGAGATGCTCCAACGTGCAGACGAGATCGACCTTGTCGCCCTTGACGACGTCGGCCATCTCGATACTGGCCGTGACGTAGGGGGCTTCCACGGACACGGGGACGAGCGCGGTGGAGGCGAGGATTTCCCCGCTGCCGGCGTCGGACTCTCCGAGGATGGCGAGCTTCCATGTCTGGAGGGCGGCGTTGCCGTCGGCGTTGATGGTGTAGACGGCCTCGGACTGGTCGCCGTTCATGTCGATGGTGTTGGGCGACCCGACCCCGGGCGGGTTCCAGAGCATGCGGAGGGTGATTTTTTTGTCGAAACCTTCGTTGCGTTTGGCGACGACTTTGAGTTCGAGCTTGCCGTTTTGTACCACCGGGACAGGGGGCTGGACGAGATCGATGGTGAAGGGCAGCTCCTCGGTGGTCGCCACGGGCAGGCGCTCGGACTCGACGAGGCGCCACGGCTTATTGTTGTTGAGCGAGCGGGGCATCTCCAGCCCTTGGTAGAACTGGCCGCGGAGTTCCTTCTCGGCATCCGTGTGTTCGGCGAGGAACCCGGCGAGCGTACCGGCGACGGGGGCATCGGCAGCGGCCTCGAAGACGACCGGCATCTGTCCTTGGCCATTCGGGAGAGTTTCGGCGTGGAGGGTGACTCCTTGGGGCAGGTTTTCGGCGAGGATGCGGATATCACCACCGGTATTCTGACGATCGACGTTGATGAGTGTTCCGTAGCGGTTTCCGCGGGGAACGGGGATCATCTGCCGACGCTGGGTATCGTTGCGCTCAAACTGGGGAATGGTCAGGACAAGGGCAGGATCCTTGGGGCGCATTTCGACACAGTAGATGTACTCGGGGCCGCCCGCGCCGAGGTGGTCGCGGACCCGGAGTGCATACTCGCCATCTTCGGGGGCTTTGAAGTTAAAGTCGCCATCGACGCTCCCCCGGTTGTCATCGGAGCCTTCGACGCGTTGGCCGTTGTCCATCCGATAGATATCGATCACCGGATCGAGGGGCGAACGAAGCGCGCGGGCGTAGGCCTGCACGTCGAACTGCTGGTCTTTCTTGGCGGTGAACTTGAACCAGTCCTGGTCTTCGGTCTCACCGATAATG
The DNA here is from genome assembly GCA_964556355.1 of uncultured Verrucomicrobiales bacterium. Lineage (GTDB taxonomy): Bacteria > Verrucomicrobiota > Verrucomicrobiia > Verrucomicrobiales > DEV007 > CAZKYJ01. The sequence goes on from CAZKYJ010000079.1 coordinate 7,004, forward strand.
CCGTGGACGGTCAGGGGCAGCGAGGTGGCGGTGTCAGTCGCCTCGCCCCGGTGGTTGTTCGGTTCCGTCTCGGCGTAAACGTCGAATGCCGTCGCGCGGATATAGTTGGGAGACGGGGCGAAGCGTTGCTCCGTGGCTACCGGCTCAGCGGGGGCGGGGGCGGGGGCGGCTTCCTCGGCCGTTGCTGCCGCCACCTCTTCGGCGGGGGGCGATTCCTCGGCCGCTGCCGCCGCCACCTCTTCGGCGGGGGGCGCTTCCTCGTCGGGAGCCGGCTCTGGCGCAGTCGTATCCGTGGGCGGGGTGGGCACCGGCGGCATTCCTTCGATGGCGAAGACGGGAACCAGCGCTCCGCCGCCGTCGGGGACCCGCAGGGTCCGCGTCACTTCGCCGAGGTTCTCCCCGAGGAAGGCGACTTCGATCTGCTGGCCGACCTTGGCCACCGGAGGGAAGGCCACGGATGGGCGGGGGAAGTCCCCCAGATGGAGGCGGTACTCGCAACGTCCGTTGGCATCGTAGGCGCTTTCGCGTACCTCGATAATATAGGTCCCGTCCTCGGGAGCCAAGATGCTGAAGTAGCCGTCTTGCGCCAGGAGCGAGGTGTCGTCGGCAACAGCGATCTCGAAACGTTTGGAGTCGAGGATCGCGATGTAGGGATCAAAGATCTGCTGGCCGAGACGCATGCCCTCGATCTCGGCGGAGATGCGCTGTCCTTTCTTCGCTTCGAACGAGTAGAAATCGACGTCTTCCCGCTCGACATCACCGGCGATCGTATGGCCGAACGGAACTGGCTCAGGGGCGTCGAAGCTGTCGTTGCGGTCGCTATCCCTGGTCTCTTTTTCCTCGTAGGTCGGAAGCGCCCCAACAAAGAACGTCCGGAGGTAGGAGATCCCAGATCTGGTGCGGAGGCGGAACTTGTGTTCGCCGAGCGGGACGTCGGGGGCAATGCCGAGCGTCGCCGTGACCTTCTTCCCTTCTTCGCCCTCCGCTTTGAGATCGCGCACGTCGAATCCGGGCGAGTAGGCGATCAACTCTTCAACGTCCCCGAGACGGTTCCCGTAGACGCTGATGGCGACCTCGGTGCCACGTTGCCCACCGCGAGGAAGGATATTGTCGACATCGGGAGACGATGCGAAGGCGGGTGCGCTGACACAGGTGGTCGCCACCAAGGCGACGAGGATGGCTTTGGTTGGGGAGGACATGAGTTGGGCGTGGTTTAGGCGAGGAGCCCTTCGACCACGGTGCCGCCATCGACGATCTCGATGGGGCGATCGCCGGGGGCCATGAGCTCCTTGTCGGCGATGATGCCGAGCTGCTTGTAGACCGTGGTCGCAAGATCCGGGACGGTGAGAGGGCTCTCGTCGGGGGCGGTCCCGAGGCTGTCCGAGCTTCCGTGGACGTGGCCACGTTTGATGCCCCCGCCGGCGAGCATGACGCTGAAGACTTTCGGGAAGTGGTCGCGGCCGCCCGTCTTGTTGATTTTGGGCGTGCGCCCGAACTCGGAGCTGACCATGACGAGGGTCGAATCGAGGAGGCCGCGCTCGTCGAGGTCGCTGATCAGCGTCGCGATGGCCTTGTCGATATCCGGCGCGGTCCGGTCCATCGCGTTCTTGATGTTGTCGTGGTGGTCCCAGCCGCCGTAGGTGGTGGAGACGAAGCGCACGCCACCCTCGACGAGGCGGCGCGCGAGAAGGAGGCGCTGGCCGGCGTCGTTGCGGCCGTAGCGGTCACGGGTCTTGTCGTCTTCTGCTTGGATATCGAAGGCCTCGCGTGCCTCCTTGGAGGAGATGAGGCTGTAGGCGTCCTGGTAGAAGCTGTCCATGGCGTCGAGGTTGTCCGACTTCTCCAGCGAGCGGAAGTGGTAGTCGACGGTCTCGAGCAGCGACTTGCGGCGCGCGAAGCGCTCTTCGGTCAGGCCGTTCGGGATGGCGAGGTCGCGGACGGAGAAATCGCCGCGGTTGGGATCGCTGCCGACACTGAACGGACCGTAGGCCGAGCTGAGGTAGCCGGAACCGGCGAACTCGTTCGGCTGGTTGGGCACGCAGACATAGGGCGGCAGGTTGTTGCGCGAGCCGAACTCGTGCGAGATGACACTGCCGAACGACGGGTACTGCAGCGCCGGGCTCGGGCGGTATCCCGTGAACATGTTGTGGACGCCCCGCTCGTGGGCGGCCTCGCCGTGAGTCATGGAGCGGCAGATGGTCATCTTGTCAGCAACCTTGGCCATCTCCCTGAACTTCTCACCGAACTGCACGCCTTCGATGGCGGTGTCGATGGCACCAAACGGGCCGCGGTACTCCGACGGCGCGAAGGGCTTCGGATCCCAGGACTCCTGGGCGGACATCCCGCCAGGAAGGAAAATGTGGATGAGCGACTTGGCCTGGCCTTCGACGGACTCGTAATGCTTGAGTTCGGCCTGTGCTTTCATGCGGAGGAACTCTGGCAAGGTGAGGCCGAGGCATCCGGCGAGACCGACGTGGAGGAAGTCGCGACGGGTCGAGCGGCCGCCGAGGCGGCGCGGGAGGAACGAGGAGGCGCTGTGCATTGTGGTGGGATGTGATGTGGTTGGACGGTGGCTTCCAGCTGTTACGGGCAGCCGAAATACTTCTCTGTCATCCGGGGTTACGACTGCACCCACCGGTTCTTTTCATCGTGGCGGTCGCATTTTTTATCGTTTTGAACGTTTGGTTCGCTCGGGTATCGTACCCACGTGGCAGCCGTTAAACAGTTCCTCGCGCTCGTCCTCACCCTTGCGGTGCTGAACCCGTTCTGCTGCTGCATGGGGAATGGGGCTCAGCCTGATGGCTGCGGGGGTGCGGATGTGCCGGGGCCAACCTGCTGCTCGGATCCCGGTGCCGGGGAGACGAGCGGGGGAAATGAGGGTGGCGCGCCGGTGCTTCCCTGCCGCTGCGGCAGCCAGGCTAAAGCGCTGCCGGCTGACTCCAATGACGTGCCGGTTGCGGTCGGGCAGGGGCTCGTCCTGCCCACCCCGCTGCTGCATCGGGTCACCGAACTAGTGCCCACCGCTCCACGTCCGCGGGACCTGGTGCGGGGCGATCGGGGCTCGCTCGCGAACGCTCCCCCGGCGCGGGTCGGGTTTTCACAGGTGTATTGCGTCTACCTGATCTGATCTGAGAGGACTCTGGCAGGGCTACGTCGGCACTGTCTCCTCGTCTTTCCCGCGCACCGCCGCATCGCGGACGGGGCGCCGGACTCACTTCCCGTCCACGCTTGTCCGCCCGCTCCGGGCTCGCAGAGCGGGTTCCTCCCATCACTCTTTCCCCATTTCCACCATGCGGATCTCGCAATTCCACCTCATCACTCCCATCGTTGCTTTTGCCGCGATCGCTCCGTCCGCGTCGGCTGGCGACGGTGCCGAACGACCAGCCAGCCTCGGCGACGATGCCCGCCTGGCGGACTATGTGGCGCACGCCTTGGCGCAGAACCCGTCGCTCCGTGCCCATTTCGCAGACTACCAGGCGGCGGCGCAAAAAATCCCTCAGGCCGAGAGCTTCCCCGAGCCGGTGCTCACCTACGGGCGCTTCCTCGAGCAAGTGCAGACCCGCACCGGCCCCCAAGAGAACACCCTCGTCCTCGCACAGACCATCCCGTGGATGGGCAAGCTCGCCTTGCGGGGGGCGATCGCCTCCAGGGAAGCCGACGCGGCACGCCACCAGTACGAGAGTGCGCGATTGGATCTCGTCCGCACCGTGGCGACGGCGTATTTCGAATACGCGTACATCGGGGAGTCGTACGAGATCAATCGTGAAAACCGTGCCCTGCTCGAGAGGGTCGAGCCGGTGGTGCGCGAGCGTGTCCGGGGCGGGGGAGACCTGCGCGATAGCCTGCGCCTCGACGTCGAGATCGCGATGCTGCGTGACGAGCTGGCGCGGATCGAGGAGGGACGCTCTCGCACCAGCGCCCGGCTCCGAAGGCTTGTCGGGCTCGAACAGGGCGGTAGCCCACTGCCCTGGCCGCGGCTCCCCGCAGCGCCGCCGCATCCCCGTGATTCCCGCACCACTCTCCGCGAGCAGCTCCGGACAACCCACCCGGCACTGCTGGCCGCGGAGGCGCGGGTCGCGGCGGAGATCGACCGGGTTTCGCTCGCGCGAAAATCGCCGATTCCCGATCCGACCCTCGGGGCGAACTTCATCGATATCGGCGGCAGCGGCGACGATGCGGTCGGGGTCACCCTCAGTTTCAAGATCCCTCTCGCCTTCGGGAAGTACCGGGCCGAGCGGGACGAGGCGCTCGCCCGAAAATCCGCCGCCCAATCACGGCGCAACGCCACCGAGGATCAGCTGTTGGCCGATTTCGCGGAGGCCGGTGCGACCTTGGACGGGGCGCTCGACCGGCTGGCGCTCTACCGCGAAACCCTTCTCCCCGCGGCCGACCAGACCCTCGAGCTCACCGAAGCGGCCTATATCTCGAACAAGTCTGACATCACCGATTTCATCG
>CAZKYJ010000080.1:0-11411 GCA_964556355.1 uncultured Verrucomicrobiales bacterium
ATCCTTTCCGCAGGTAGATGCTCGCCACGCCGAATCCTACGCCCCGATCTAGGAATGACAACAAAAATGACAACGGTGGTAGGCGTCGCAGAAAGTTCTAGGAGTGGCAAACAGCCCCAACGAACGGGTAATTCATTAATTATGAACGAGTTATGTCGAATCGGCGGTTCGATTCCGTCCCGAGCCACTTCTTTCGTCCTGTCGGTCGGTGACCGGCTGCTCCGGGATTTGAACCCTGCTTGGCGATTGCTTCAGCCTGCAAATCGGACTGCGAGCTTGTGGCTCGCAACGGAGCGTCGGGCTGCGCGCGCTCCTTCGTAGCCGACACGCCCCGCGCGTCTCGCCCCTCGCTGCTGGGGAATCCGCCCGGCGGGACGTCGTCCCCGCTCCGGCGGCGCAAGCCCATTTTTCCCACCAAAAGCCGCGACGTCGGTGCTGACACGAGTCATTAGACAGCTTGTCAGGGGATCAGCAGGCATTCGAGACGGAGGAACCCGCCGCTGCTGGCAAGGGGCAGGCGGGCGCGAGCGAGGCCGTCCGTGCCGGGGGCGGGCACCGGCGCCAGAGGGATGAAACTCCCGAGCCCCGAGCTTCTGGCCGGGGCGAGGCTGAAATGGGCGGACGTGCCCAGGCGCAGTGGGTAGGCAAGTTCGAGCTCCGGCCCCGCCCCGTCATCGACGACCGCCTGCCGGATCCTGTAGGCGTCCCGGAGGGTGGGATCGAGACCGAGGCCGAACTCGACGCCGGCGGGCAGGCCGTCGCCATCCGAATCATCGGATTCCAGCGCCCCGGCGAGCCCGAAGCAGCCGATCCATTCGGTGAACGGCATATCGATCTCGGCCGGCGACTTGGCCAGGATGTTCCCGAGTATCTCGGAGGCACTGAGCGGGGCGATCCCGGTTCCGTAGCGGCGGTTGAAGGCGTCGATAATCGTGTTCGCGATGACCGCCTGGGCATTGGTATTCGGGTGGAAGTTGGCGCTGAGATCACCGTTGAGCCAGACGAAATCGAGGTCGCCCGTAGCCGATCCGTCATTGGAGAACGGGAGGCCATGGATGCAGAGCGGGTCGGCCTCGAGCAGTGGCAAGGTAGGGGTGTAGATGTCCGCGAACCCGAGGCCGCGCGCCGCGGCGAGACCGGCGAGCCGCGCGTTGAGGTCACCGACCACCGCGGTGACCAGCGGGGTCTTGAGGGGATCGGTCGGGAAGCTCGATTTGATGTCAGGCGTGATCCCGACGTGCGGAACGGCCACCACCACGATCTCGATCTCCGGGTTCAACGCAAGGACCCAATCGAGCACGAAGGCGGCATCGTCGATGAAGTCGGCAACAAAGGTGCCGGCCGAGCCCCCATTGTAGAGGGTGCCATAGACGCCGCGGAGGTCGTTGCCCCCGATGAATAGGGTGAGGCGTTCGGCGACCGAGCGCACCTGCTCCTCCAGGTCGGCGACGGCGAAGTCGGACTCGTCGAAATCGGACAGCTCGAGTAGCGTGGCCAGCTGGGCGAAGTCGGGGTCCTCCTCGAGCAGGTCGAAGAGGGTGGCGTCGCCGGCGACAAAGCGCCGGAGCTGATCGATCTCCAATCCGGGGATCGCCCAGTTGTGAAGCTGGCGGAGGTAGAGGGTGACGACGCGGAACGGGATGATGGAGGCGACGATATCGATGCTGTCGCGGGCGCCGAGATCGAAGGCATCCTGCCGGTAGGCGGGGGAACTGAGCAACTCGATCCAGTTGCGGACCTCGGGGCCGAAGCCGTCGCCGACCGCGTTTCCAAAGAGGGATTCCTCAAAGGCGAACGAGCCCTCGTAGGCGAACGTCAGGGAGTCGCCGAGCGTGACGACCTGGTCGGCGGCGGGGGCGGAGGTGGCCACCAGCAGGCCGGCCAGGGTGGAGAGGGTCAGCTTCACAACGGAACAAATAACGGCGGAACCGCGCGAGGTCGACCGGAGAAGCGCGGATGTTGGAACGGGCGCGCCGGGCGCGCACGCCTGAGAAGGTGTCGCTGGGGACTACTGGATCACGGGATCGACGGCTCCCCGAGAAGCTGTCTAAAAAGTCCTGTCAGCACCGGCATCGGATGCAATGTTGAGAGGATCGGGCTGCGCGGGGCATCCGAGGCGATGCCCCTCCGGGCGGTTGCCACCTTCCCCGGAAGCTTCGTTGCTCGTCAGGCATGGAGCCCGCCCCACTTCTTCCGCCCCGCCTCGCTTCCGTGGAAGGAGGCAACGGCGGCACCAACATGACTTTTGAGACAGCTTCATAGCCATACGGGGCTTCCCACTCGCAGAGCGAGCGGGCTACGATGATCTGCCAACGCCGACACGGCGATCGGTGGGACTACGGCGGTGTGATCGCGAGCGCGGCAACCACGATCGTGAGGAGACCGGCAATGATCGCCTCGGTGAGCACCAGAGCCCGATGCCGCCCTCAACGAGCCTCTATCACGGTTCCCTATCGTGATCAGGAAGTTTCGGATCAATCGCGCCCCCGATCCGCCGCGGCTGTCGGCGGCGGTGTCGAGACGAGCGCATCGGAAGATTCGGCAGAATCTCCGAAGAACTGTTGGCTGACCTGTCGGCCATGCTCGAACCGAACCTCTGACTTGCGGGCGCCCGAGGGATGCCAGGATTCGACGAGTCCGACGGGCTGACCCTGCTCGACCACCATCTTGGTTGCCAGTTGGCCGTTGTCATACCATTCCAGATACTCCCCCGTCACCTGGCCGTTTTCGATGGCGGCGAGCGACTTGGGTTCGCCGTTTTCATGCCAGCGCATCCGGGGGCCATGGGATACCCCATTGAGAAACGTCTCTTCGACCTCTCTCTGGCCGTCGGCGAACCAGCCGCGGGACAGGCCGTTGGCGCGTCCCTCCCGGATTTCGATCTCGAGCTTGCGCTGGCCAGCGGAGTAGTCCTCGACCAACATCCCGTTGAAAGCCTCGCTTTCGCCGCGCGCGTAGAGGCGTCCCTCGCGGAGTTCGAGTTCGCCGCGGAGAAGCTCGAACCGGGGTGGGGATACCTCGGCCGGCGGGGTTTTCCAGAAACTCCTCGTGCCGACAACGCCAGCCACGATGGCCAAGACCGCGCCGGCCGCGAACCGCACAATGAGGCGACGACGGCCGTTCATTGCACCTGGAGCATGTAGAACCGATCCCCTCCCCCGCCCGCCGGCACATAGATATCGACCGTGCCGATGTCATCGGAGCGGTAGGCAATGCCGGGGTTGGCACCGGTGGTCGCGAGGGAAAATGATTGGGCGGTGTATTCTGTCATATCTAGAGACGAACGAATGCTATAGGAGCGGTTCGGTATCGCCAGGAAACGGAGGTGGGCGATACCGTCCCTGAGTGCGACGAACTCCAACTTCAACCCGTCGCTTTGTTCGAGGGCATAAGTGCCTGCCAGGTACTCATGAAGATTGCTCTGGCCGTCCCCGTCGAGATCATCGTGGGGATTGACGTCGGCCAGCGAATGCAATCGCCCCGAAGTGTCGCTATTGATCAGGTCGTCTTCCCACTGGTCCGGGAGACCGTCACCATCGCTATCGATGCCGAGCGTGAGGTCGAGGCGGGTCGTGGCCGAGGGGTCGCCGACATTCCAGGTCGCGCCGCTCATTTCGATCGGCACGTAGGAAACGTTCGCGATGACGACCCGGATGGTGAACGGGAGGAGCGGGCGCAGGGCGGAGACGGAATAGAGGAGCGCACTCGACCCCGAGTCCATCGGGACGGAAAGCGCGTAGTTGAGACCGGGGCCGATGTTCGTGTCGGAGACGCTGCGGACGATTTCCGTGTTGCCCGCACCGCTGAGAATGAGGGTGCCCTTACCGGTGGCCAGCGGGGTACCCCGGGTATCCCGCACGGTGCCGTAGATGCGGTGGAAGGGCGCGGGAGGATAGGCGGACGCCGGAATAATCGCGGCACCGAGGAGGACGAGGAGGAGAAGAAGACGCAAGCTCATTTAGTTTCCGGAGTAAGAGTAGGTCTCGAGGTGGAGCTTGATGTCGGTGACGGTTTCGATGAACGTCTCGACGCCGAGGTTGGGGTCGGCGAGCAAAGTATTGCCGGGAATGACGAGCTTCCACCGGGTGTTCCAGGCGGAGCGCCCGATGAGTCGCGAATTCGTGAAGCCGACCCCGCTGGAGAAGTTCGTCCCGTCGGGCACCGCCCGGAAGGCCTGGTGCTTGCGCACGTTGAAGGCGGGTTCGGTGAGCGAGCTGGCGGAGATGAAATCACGGTTGGTCGAGAAATCCGAGTTCGCGATGTTGAAGGGCAACGGGATGGCCTGGTCTTCGACGGCCCAGCTCCGGCGCGTATAGACATCGCCCAGTGGCGGCGCGCGGAGCGTGTCGGTGCCCGCGGGAATCAGGTAGATATAGGGTGTGGCGCTGAGGGCGTTCGGACTCGTGAACCCGGTATTCGGATCGTCCGGCGAGGTCGCGCCGATGCCGGTGAGCACGCCACTGGTCGTGGTCGGCGAATCCATCCCCACATAGCCGGCGAAGGCGATGCCGGACGAGCGGATCTTCGTCGCGAAGGAGGACGGCGTGAAGGTGTGATCTCCGCCGGCCAGGGGACGGCCGAAGAAATTGACGCCGGTGTCGATCATGCTCTCGAACGGGATGATGAAGCCGGGCACCGGTTGGCCGGTCGGCTCGGAGGCCTGCAAGCAGTAACGCAGAACATCCGGATCATCGAGGATGTTCGGCACGCGGGAGGCCCGCAGCTTGTCTTTCCACAGGGGCAGCCCGGCCGGCCCGTTGACCACCCGGTGCAGCTCGTTGCGCAGGGAGAAGGTCGTGCGGTAGCGGTCGGGGTTGTTGAAGCCGAGCCGCGTCTTGACCACCGACCAGTCGCCGTTGAGTTGCGCGAGCACACCGGAGAGGCCGGGGTCTCCCACGTTGGAACCCGCGAACTGCGGCTGACCATCGCTGATCGCGCCGAGGGCACGGGCGCGCAGGATCTTCTCGTAGAACCCGCTGGCCACCGTGCTGCCGTCGGGGTTGAGCAGGCCGGTCTCGTAATCGTAGGCGCGCGCCGCCAGATAGGTGTAGCGGCCCGCCAGATCGAAGAGGGTCGAGTATTTCTCCAGCGCTTCATTGCGGAAGGAACGGAAGGCGACGTCCTTGGTGCGGAACCCTTGGACGATAGCCGCCGCCCGCTGGCGGAAGACCTCACGCGACTGCTGCAGGCGCTGCCCCTCGGCCTCGACGGCAGCGAGATCCCGTTTCGCCTGGTCATACTGGCGATAGGTCGCATCGACGCCGCCCGACTGGTCGATGAACCCCTGCAGCGACTCGCGCAGACCAAGGATCAACTGCTTGTTCTCGTTCGCCCAGCTGACGTTCTCCTGATCGATCGCCAACAAGCGGTCGAGCGCGTTTTTGATCTGGTCGTTGATGTCTATTTGGGTATCGGCCGTCGCCTGTGCCGCCTTGAGCAAACTTACGATCGTTCCATACGATCCGTTCGCGGCAAGCCGTCCTGAGAAAGACGGATCGTTCGACAGGCCCACCACCTTCGGGGTGCCCTCGTCCACAGCATCTTTGACGATCTCGGCTACATCGATAGTATCCTGCAAAAGTCGGCTGATCGTTGCCAGCGCCGTGTTCACGCTCTCGAGCGCGGTCGACTGTGCGTGATTCGTCGTGAGCAGTGAAACCGTGGATTCATGCGCATTCAGAGCCGAGCGGTAAAGTTCCAGCTGCTGGCTCATGACCTCGGCCTGTCGGTTGAAGTCGTAGAGTTGGCCGAAGAAATTCTGGCGGGCGAGGAGTTCGTTCGATACGGCGGTCTGGATGCGGCCGGGGCTGGCGCGGCGACCGGACCAGGAGGCCGGTTTGCGGAAGCGCCCGCTGACTCCTTCGAGCGTGTATTCCACCACCCCGCTGCTCCCGGCGGGGACCTCCACGACCTGCGAGGGGTTGTTGGGATTGATGACGGTGCCGGTCGGCGCGAGCTGTCCATTGGCCATGGCCACCGACGCCGGACTCATGGCGGTGTAGAGCGTGTAGCTGGATTCCTCAATCGGGGTGAAGTTGCCGCCGGCGAGGTCTTCGGTGATCTCGACATACATCGGGTGGAAGAGGTCGGGCCCCGTATAGCCCTGTTGGTAGGTGCGACCCGGGCCGATATCGTCGGGATACGGCGTGCCGTAGATCTCGATGAGCTGATTGGTGAACGTCCGTTCCTGCTCGGCGATGGCGGCACGCCGGTCGGCGAGAGACTCGTCCTGCCGGCGCAAGAGCTCCGTGGAGTCCTTGGCGTTGCCGAAGGCCGTCAGCGCGTTCTGCAGGGCCACCACCGCCCGCCCGTAGATCTGCTCGAAGTGGGTTTTCCCGGCGTCGATCTCCGTGGGAGAGATATCGAAGGCCAGGGCGCCACGGCTCAGGCCGAGGGGGTTCAGGCGGGCATCGGCGTTGTCGAGGGTCTGCTGGATGGCGGTGGCCTGACCGACGATCTCGGCAAGTTCGGGCACCGTGGTGCGGTCGATTTTTTGGATGCCCTCGTGATTCGGATTGGGATCGGTGGCGGGCAACAACGAGTTCGCAGTGACCCAGTGGAGGTAGGCTCCCTGGCCCGCGCGGCTCGCCCAATCGTCGGTGCCCCAGGCGCGCACCTGTCCGGTCGAGGCGTTGGCACGGCCGTCCCGAAGGTTGCCCCATCCGGCCGTCCCGGAAGCCTTGAAGGCCTGGCGATAGGTGAGGGCGACCGTCTGGCTCGCCGTGCGCGCCAGGGCGGCCGCCGCGCCGGCAAATTTCCGCTCGTCGAGGTAATCGACCTGCACCGGGGTGCCGCCGACGAGGACGGCCTCGGTGCGCGGCACCCACGAGAAGTTCGGGTTCTTCAACAGGCTGTAGTAGCCCGTCAGTGCGGTGAGATAGTGTCCATAGGCATCGCCGTGCCCCTGCGGGAAGAGCATGGCCGCATCGGCCTCATCCACGTCGCCATTGCCGGTCAGGTCGCGGATGTTGTAGTTGAGCGCATAGATGGCTTCCCCCGAGAGAATCCCGCGGGTGTAGTTCCAGACGAGACGGTTGTAGAAGGGCGCCACGCGCGTCCCCGGCTGGAGGAAGTCGTCACGCCCCCGCAGCAGGCCGAGTTCCTCGTCCATGAGCGTGGGCACAGCTCCCTTGAACGAGAAGAGCGCGGTGGCGGCATCACCGAAAGTCCGTCCGTTGTCGAGGCCGAAGGCGATGGTCGGATTTGCCGCGTCGGCGAAGGCTTCGTTGCCGAGGATCGAATAGAGGTCGCTGAGATAGCCGGCGGCGAGGAGCAATGCGTCGTTCGCCCCATCGTAGTCGATGGCCGGGGTGCCCTCGATGCTCAGCGAACGACCGCGCCGCAGGATGGTCTCGTAGATCTCGATGAGGCCGAAATCATTGATATTCTGGAGGTTCAACGGGATGTCGCCTTCCCAGCGCCGGCCCGCCTGCATAATGAGGCTCACGTCGGTGTCCACCGGATTGTTGAAGAGATCGGTGATGCGCTGCTGGAAGGGATTGATCCCCGCGAGCGCACGTTTGATCCAGCCTTCGGCGAGTTGGGGCGCGGTCCACCTCGACCAGCCTTCTCCCCCGCTATCGTAGGCGGCGTTGTCGGCGTTGCGCGCCCGGTAGCGCAGGATGAAATAGTTGTCGGTGAGGGTGAGGATGCTGGTGCCCTGAATGGTATGGCGCACCTTGCCGCGCACCGAGCCATTGGGCTCGATCGCCCCTTCATCCGGTCCCGGGGCCAGCAGGATCCAGTCACTGGTGTCCTCGGTTTCGTTGGCGCCTTCGAGGCGCGCGTTGACGGTCGTCGCCACATTCGGGTCGCCGTCGCTGTAGATTTCGAGGGTGACGACGTTGTCCCCCGCCCGGAGGGCGTTGGGATCGATCTCGAAGACGAGGGGGAGCGGGTTGTAGTCGGGACCCGGTGAAGTGGTCGGGAAGGAATCCGCCTGTCCCGGGACCTTCCAGGTCGCGACCTTGGCCGAATTGAGATAGGCGACCACGCCCTCGTGAATCCCGAGCGAGAGGCTGAGATGGAGGCGGAACGGCTCCTGCGAGACCGCGAGGGTGCGGCGCAGGACGGCGTTCGGGCGCGTGGTGCCGTTGGCGGCGGTTCCACCGCCGTCGTTCACCACGATCGGCTGCCCCGGGAGGGTGACCGCGATGCCCGCGGAGACATCGGCATCGGGTGACCGGAGGCTCTCGTAGCCGGCGCCGGGATTCCTGACGAGCGTCCACGCCGTGGCCGGGCTTCCGGTACTGTCGCCGAGCAGGAGCTCCCGCTGGAAGGTGTAGAGCAGCGGCGGCACGCCATCGACCGGTGGGGCATAGCGCCACTCGAATTCATAGTCCTCGGGATGACCCGCGAAGTCGGCGGAGTGCTGGAGGGTCAGCTTTTCATCCAGCGGGTTCGAGGGCGCAATGACTTTCAGCTCGCCGCGATAGAGCGGCGGCGTGACCCGGAAGACCTGGAAGCTCACCGGCTCACCGGGCGGGGTGAAGGCGGAGCCATTTCCCGCCATGAGTACGACATACCCCTGGCCTCCGCCACTGCCGGCGATGGCGTAGGAATCGGCAGCACTGTCGTCGTCCGTCAACTCGGCGATCTCGGTCGGACCGACGGTGACGTCGCGAGTGTGATCGGCAATATAGGTCCCGCGCCGCGCCGGATCCTCGATGAACGTTTCGATGGTGGTTTGCAGCCCGTCGATGGCCGCATCCCAATTCGCCTTACTCGTGTCATCGCTCTGGCAGAGCCCTTTGGCGGCCACGACATCGGCGGCACTGAGCACGTTGAGCTGGAGGTAGTCTTCACCGGTCGTCTCGGCCTTGAACTCGCCGATCAGGATGAGCGCCCCCATCGTCCCTTCAATGGGATCGAAGTAGAGCCGCTGGCTGAGGTGGGGAGGGAGATTGGGGAAATACGTCTTCCCGAGATAGGGGCTGGTATTCAGGCTATCGGGCAAGGCGGCCAAGGTGGCGGTCGAGAGCGGGTACTTTTTGGCACGGGTGGGATCGTAGAGCCGCGCGCTCTTCTTCCGGGAAAGGAACTCCGTTGCGGTCACGTCATTGGCCACGGATTGCTGGTAGAGCAGCTCCGCGCTGGTCTGGCCGCGGACGGCGGGCAGTCCGAGCTTGGCCGTGGTGAGGGTCTCGCTGATGCGCAACTCGGGCACGGCCGCGGGCCACTTGGGAGTGAAGACGATGTCGAGCGGGTCACCCGCCACCGGATCACCGGCGTAGGCACCCGGGGTGCCGGGGCGCAGGTAGGGGACAATCGTGCCGAGGGCGGGCTGGGTGGCCAGGCCCGGGAAATCGAATCCCGGCTGCGTCTGGTAGAAATAGCGCATCCGGAGTTCCGGGGCGGGCGCCACGGAGTTGCCCCCGTGGGGTCCACGATAGACCCAGTGGGTGCCCTTGCGATCCTCGTAGGTGAACCGCTGGTAGTGCGCGAAGGCCGCATCGCGGGCGGGGTCGAAGCCGGGGGCGGGATCGGCGGGCACGGCCGGCTGCACCTCGTAGTTCGCCACCTTGCGGTCGGCCCTGATCGGAAGCGGGAGGATCGGCAAGGGCATCGGACTTTGCAGGACGACTCCGGCGACGGCGTCGTACTTGAACTTGTAGGTCGCATTTTCGCGCAGCACCTGGAAAACGGCCATGGCCGGGAGCTTGTCGGCTTCCTCGTAGCGAACCAACACGTAGGGCAACGAGGAGGTCGCGATATTCAGGTCGTCGCGCAGCGCCCAGGCGCGGCCGTTGAGCATCACGGCATGTTCCTCGTTCGGGTTGTAGCCGGGCAGCGCCGGGTTGTTTTGGAAATAGATCGAACCGGAGGCCTGCAGGCTCGGCAGCGCATCGGTGCCGGCATTGCTGGCCAAGACGATCTGGGGCGGTGACGTCGGCCAGCGGAGACGGTAGCGCTGCACGTAGGACGGCCAGAGGGTACCGGACAACTTCGTGCCGGGCGGGCGGCTCTTCCGGTACCACCACACCTCCAGCTGATCGTTTCCCGGGAGGGCGTTCACGCCGATGATGGCGCCCTTGGCCGCCTCGGTGAACCCGTTCACGAACGGGTCTTTGTAGGCGGTGGGATCGAAGGCCGTGCCGACGGGCTGGCGGATGTAGCCGACGAGGGAGTCGCTGGTGCCCGCGGGTGGCGCGATGCGCTGCCCGACGACCGACTCGATACCGGTGGGTGACGCGACCGGCCCGCTCCCGAAGATCTGCAGGGTCGCGGAGGCCAGTCCCCCGACGGGGATCGCTCCCCCCGCGAGCCTCGTCAGCTCGCCGGTCAGATAGTTTACCGAATAATCGACGCCTTCGACATAGACCCGCGCGGGATCCGTGGGATCAACAAGGGTGACATGTCCGAGGCCGGCAGATCCGGTCGCGAAGTGGTCGTCCGGGCCGAAGGTGGCCGCGAGCTGCTGCGTGTCGAAAGTGTTCGAAATTCGCGAGAAGACGCGTTCGAACCAAATATCCTCGTCCCGCGAAAAGCGGAGTAGCGCGCGGTTGTCCGGATCGCCCGCAGCCAGGTCGGTGCGGAAAAGATTGCCCGCCGCCAGTTTCGCCTGCTGGCTGCCGGGATCGTCCTGATAGACGAGCGCCGGGTTGTCCGCCGAAGCCAGCGGCACGGCCGTCTCCAGCGATGCCTGGGCACCTTCCGGCGAGCCGGCATCGGGGCGGGCGTAGAGCGAGTAGCGGTCCAGCGACGCCGGCCACTGCTGGATATAGGTCGTGTAGTGTTTCGGCCAGCGGAGATCCAGCACCCCGCGCTCCAGCCAGTAGATGAGCACCTCATTGCTCACCTGCTGCTCGACGTTGTTTACGATGACGCCGGGAGCAGTCGCGCGGATGGAATAGAGATCGCGTTTGGTGCCACCGAGGGAGATATGTTCGTGGAGGTAGGGCGAGCTCTGGTTATTCAGTCCCGCGACAATCGATGTGCTGAGATCCGGATCGGGGGACGGAGGCAGGACGGGGTCGCCAATCTCCGCGCGAAGGGTCGTAGGCCGCACCTCCCTTTGTAGGTTCACGATCTCGAATCCGAGTTGCTCACGCGTCACGCCATTGGCATCGAGGTTGCCAAGGTATTCCATGAAGACGCGCCCCTGGCGGTTGAAGGCGTGGATGAGCCCGTCGATAGAGTCATACCAGAGGGTGCGTACCTCCGGCGGCAGCTGGGCCCCCGGCACGCCGGGGGAGTCGTAGGGCGACTCGAAAGGCGTCGGCACGGTGCGGGGGACGAAGGAATTGTAGATGATATTGATGGCGCCCACGCGCGACGGGGGAACCGCGACTTTCGGTCCGTTGAAGCCCTTTTCCGTCCAGAATATTCTCCGCTCCGGTTTCACCGGGGACGATGAGACCACGTAGGTCTGCCTCAGGACGACCCCGCTAATCCGCGCCTTCCAGTCGATC
>CAZKYJ010000081.1:0-11377 GCA_964556355.1 uncultured Verrucomicrobiales bacterium
GCCGCCAGCCAGAAATATCCGCGGTGGTGTCCGCCGGGTTGTGTAACTCGACGAACTCCTGGCGGACCGTGTTCGATGGAGGGTTGAAGTGGATCTCGTTGATGACGACGTCGGTGGAAGCCGCGACGACGGCGAGGACGAAGCTTTTCTCGAGTGCGAGCCCGCCGCTGTCGAGCGTGCGGAGCCGGATCGCGTAGGTCGTGCCGGCCCGGCCGGCGAAATCGATGGCCGATCGGAGCTTGTCGCCGACGATAGAGAACGCGCCGTTGTCGGTCGAACCCGCGCCGGCGACGAGGCTGTAGGTGTGGGTGTCCGCCGTGTTGGGATCGGTGGTGGAGAGGGCGGCGACGAGGTTTCCGGGGGTGACGTTCGCGCTGATCGCCGTCGTGCTGAGGGCGATGTCCGTCGGGGCGGCGGGCGGCGCCGTCACCGCGATGCTCACGGTGGCGGGAGGCGAGTCGTACTTCCCGTCGCTGACAAGGAAGGTGAAGCTATCCACTCCGTCGAAGCCGGGCGACGAGGTGTAGGTCAGGTTCGGGGGGGTGCCCCCGAGCGTTCCCGACGACGGCGGGCTGGCCACGGCGTAGCCCAGGGTGGCATTCGGATGATTGTTGGGATCGGATCCGGTGAGCGCGATGGCGAGCGGCGTTCCGGACCCGGCCTGGAGCGATTGGGCGCCGGGGTCGGCGGCCACGTCGGCGGTGGCGGTGCGGATGCTGGACGGCGCGGCGGTGTCCGAGGCCTCCAGGGTGTAGGTGAAAACCTGCGGGGCGCCGCCGGTGTCTCCGACCTCGGTTACGAAGCTCGAGGTGGCGGCCCCCGAGGTGTGGAGGACGGCGCCGCCGGGGGCGAGGAGGCGGACGGAGAGGCTGCCGGACACGTCGGCGGTGTCGATGCTCCAGCTGAGCGTGACGTCTTCGCCTTCCTGGCGGGTGGCCGGAGCGGCGCTGAAGGTGGTGATGCTCGGGCCGCCGGAGAGGGCGTCCGGGCCGGCGCTGAGATTGTCGGCCACCTCGGCGGCGGTGAGCTCCCCCTGCCAGATGCGGAACTCGTCGACCGCCCCGCTCATCCCTGGGTCGTTCCACGAGGTGGCGCCGATGGCCTCGAACGTGGTGGGGATGTTCGAAAGGTCGTTCGTATCGATGTTGGTGAGCTTCTGTTCGCCATCGACCCAGGTGTTGAGGTTGCCGTCTGGGGCGACAGTGATGACGAGGTGATGCTCGACATTGGGGGCGATCTGCTCGCCGAAGAGTTGCGCGCCCCCGCGGTCCACGCCGGACATCTGGCCGTTCCCGCGGGTGTGGGTGTAGGCGAGTTCCTGGCCCGCGGTGTTGTTGCCGAACTGGAAGAGCTTGCCCCAGGTCCCGGTGTTGGCGTCGGTGTACCACGTCTCGATGGTCACGCCGGTGGTGCCGAAATTACCGCCGATGTTCACCGGGCTGGTGAAGCCCATGTGGTTGCCGCCCACGCCGCTACCGATCCCGCCGAGCTGGAGGGCTCCCCCGCCGACGGTGGCCCCGTTGTTGAGCACCCCGTGGTTACCGCCGACGGAGTCGTTGGCATTGCCGTCGAAGGAATACCGGTGGGCGATGGTCGCGCCGGGCGCAACGGAGGCGATCGCCGCCACGAGAGCGGCGGCCAGGAGGGAATGGGAGATCATGGAATGGGGGGGTGGGGAGGTTGACCTCACGGTCCGTCGATGTCTCGCACGCGATAGTAGCGCATCGTCGCTCCCGCCGGTGGGCTGTCGGAGTAGCTGGTCGATGACGACATCGCCTGGACGTCGTCGATCTCCAGCCAGCCGGTGGTGGGGGCGGTGGTGAGGTCGGAGGTGGCATCGATGGCATAGTTGCGACCCGGGATCGAAGACCATACGATGGTGATTTCGCCGGTCGCCGCGTCATACATAACGTCGGTGATCTCGAAGACGAACCCGCTGAGGTTGTCGGGTCCGGCGAGGAAATTGTCGGCGATGGCGTTGGCATCGAGCGCTCCGCGCCAGATGCGGAACTCGTTGACCGAGCCGAGGTGACCGGGGTCGTTCCAAGCGGTCGAGCCGATTGATTCGGTGCTGCTGACGATGTTCGACGGGCCGTTGGTAGCCTCATCGAAAATCTCTTGGGTACCGTCGATAAAGAGGTTCGTGGTGCCATCGGAAGCGACGGAGACCACGAGGTGGTGCTCCTCGTTCGTCGATAGCCGGGAGTCCGAGCCGAAGGGGATCGAGGCGATCGGCCTCGCACCGTCCCGGTCGAGGCCGGGGGCGAGATCGCCCCCGCCCCGCATGTTCGTCCAGGCGATCTCCTGGCCGATCGCGTTGGTGCCGAAATGGAAGAGCTTGCCCCAAACCGGGGTGCCCAGATCGGTGAACCACGCCTCGATAGTGACGCCGGTGGCACCGAAGTTGTCCCCGACCCGGACCGGCTCGGTGAAGCGCATGCTGGTGGCGGCGGGGCCGGTGCCCATGCCGTCGAGCTGCAGTTGGCCGTCGTCCACGGTGGCCGTGTTGAAGAGCACGCCGGTGTTGCCACCCACGGAATCGACGAGTTCCGAGCCGGCATTGAACGAGTAGCGGTGCACGAGCTCGGGCATGGCGAGCGCCGGGGGATCGTTCGGATCGTTGGGATCCGTCATGCGCTGGAACTCGATGTCGTCCGGGTAGAGATCGTTGTCGGAGTCGCGGAGCAGGGGGCTGCTCATGAAAGTGAGCACCTCGAAGCCGTCGGTCAGGCTGTCACCGTCGGTGTCCGCGACGAGCGGGTTGGTGCCGAATACATCGACCTCTTCGCCGTCGAGGAGAAGGTCGCCGTCAGTATCGCCTACGATGGGGTTGGTGTCCGTCTCCTCGAACTCCCGCAAGTTGGTCAACAGGTCCCCGTCGGGATCGCCCATGGCCCCCTGGTCGGGATCGCCGACCTCGCCGTTGTTGTTCGGGTTCTCGCCATTGTCGTTGGCGTCGAGGCCGAACATTTCCTCCCAGATGTTCGGGAGCCCGTCACCGTCCGCGTCATCGACGACAAAAATCTCGTCCGGTCCGGTGTCGAAGCTGCTGGCCACCTCGATCGGGGTCAGCTCGCCCTCCCAGATGCGGAACTCGTTCACCGTGCCGTTCATCCCGGGGTCGTTCCAGCTGGTCGCGCCGATGGCCTCGAACGTTGTGTTGACGTTGGCGAGATCGTTGGTGTCGATGTTGGTGAGCTTCTGGTCGCCGTCGACCCAGGTGTTGAGGTTGCCATCAGCGGAGACGGTGATGACGAGGTGGTGTTCCTCGTTGGGCGCGATCTGCTCGTTGAAGAGCTGGGCGCCGCCGCGGTCGATACCGGACATCTGGCCGTTGCCCCGCATGTGGGTGTAGGCCAGTTCCTCGCCGGCAACGTTGTTGCCGAAGTGGAAGAGCTTGCCCCAGGTGCCGGTATTGTTGTCGGTGTACCAAGCTTCGATCGTCACGCCGGTCGCGCCGAAATTGAACCCGATATCCACCGGGGTGGTGAAGGTCATCCGGTTGGCCGTCGGGCCGGTGCCGGTGCCGGTGAGCACGAGGGCGGTGGCATCGACGGTGGCACCGCCCTCCAAGATCCCGGTGTTGTTCTCTACGGAGTCGACGGTGTCACCGCTGAAGGAGTAGCGGTGGATGAGGGTGGCGGCGTCCGCTCCCTGGAGGAGGAGAACCGAGACGGCGATTGTGGCGAAAGTGGAGGGTTTCATAGGATTTTCGGGGTTGAGGCTAAAAAAACGCCCGCGACCTTCGCGGTCGCGGGCGCCTCGACAAACGGGGTTCGTGCCGCGCCACGCGCCTATCGCCGGCGGCGGAGGATGAGCAGGCTACCCACCGTGAGGAAGGCGATGCCAGCGGGCTCGGGGACGACGTTGGGGCCGGCCGCGAAATTGTTGGCAACCTCGGCGGCGGTCAGCTCGCCGCTCCAGATGCGGAACTCGTCGACGGTGCCGTTCATGCCCGGATCATTCCAGGAGGTAGCGCCGATGGCTTCGATGCCGGTGTTGACGTTCGACAGGTCGTTCGTGTCGATATTGGTAAGCAACTGGGTGTTGTCGACCCAGGTATTGAGGTTCCCGTCGGCGGAGACGGTGATGACGAGGTGGTGCTGGATGCTGGGGGCGACCTGCTGGTTGAGGAGCTGGGCTCCCCCGCGATCGACGCCGGACATCTGGCCATTGCCGCGGGTGTGGGTGTAGGCCAGCTCCTGGCCGGCGGCATTGGTTCCGAAGTGGAAGAGCTTGCCCCAAGTGCCGGTGTTGTTGTCGGTGTACCAAGATTCGATGGTCACGCCGGTGCCGCTCGTCCCGAAGGTGGCACCGATGTTGATGGTGCTGGTGAAAGTCATGTGGTTGCCACCCGTGCCAGTGCCCGTGCCAGGGAGCTGGAGGGCACCGCCACTAACGGTGGCGCCGTTCATGAGGATTCCGGTGTTCCCGCCCACCGAGTCGGTGAGCTCGGCCCCGACGTCGAAGGAGTAGCGGTTCGCGAGGGTGGCGGCACCGGAGGAAGCGAGCATCGCGACGAGAGCCGCGCTGGCGGCTAGGGGGGCTTTGTTCATCGATAGATGTGGGGTGGTAGGGGATTCCGGAAGGTGAATGTCAGAGATTACGGGGCAGCACTTTCCGTCTCAGTGTTAGCTAAAGGCGAGGAGGAGACAAGAGATTATGCCTCGGTAGTTGGACACAAATGCGCGGGTGATGGAAGGTTTTGCGCGGACGCTCCAGGCGGCGATCTGCTATTGGGAGATGTTCTTCCGGTAGGTCGCTGGCGTCGATCCGGTGCGCGCTCGAAAAGTCTGCGCAAAGTGCTGACGGCTCCCGAATCCCGACATTTGGGCAATGGCATCGATGGTGTATTCGCCGGACTGGAGGAGGCGCTTGGCGATCTGGATACGGGCGTTGATGAGCGTGTCCTGAACCGTGCGCCCGGTGGCGAGAGGGAAGCGGCGCTGCAGCTCGCGACGGCTCAGCGCCACCTCGGCGGCTACCTCGTCGACCCCGATGGCACCGGCAGCGTTGCGGAGGATGAAGCGGGCGGCGCGGGCGATGACGGGATCTTCGATCATGGTCTGGCCGGACGAATCGCGGATCACCAGCTGGCTTGGGGGGATGAAGGTCGGGCCGTCGGGCGGGGCATGGCCATCGATCATATCATTGAGCAGGCGTGCCGCGCGGTAGCCGATCTCGGTGTGGCTCCCATCGATAGAAGAGAGGGTGGGATGGCAGATGTTGCAGGCGACGGTGTCATTGTTCACGCCGACCAGCGCGACCTGCTCGGGGACGGTGATGCCGAGGCCGGGGCAGCTCTCCAGGAGAAGCGGTGCGATATGGTCGCAGGACACGAAGATCCCGGTCGGTTTCTCCAACGAGGCCAACCAGCGCTCGGCGCGTTCGGTATCCGCCTCGCCCGCCCCCATGTCGCCGGACTTGTCGAACTCCAGCACCGGGATGTCCGGCATCCCGAGAGCGTCCCGGAACCCTTCGCAGCGCCGAACCGACCAGCGGGTCGCGGCGATCCCGCAGAAAGCGAACCTCCGGAACCCCTGGGCGTGGAGGTGCCGCGCCGCCATCGTGCCAATCGCCCGGTCGTCGGTATGCACCAGCGGGACACCATCCCCGGGGCCGTCCCCCAACACGTCGACGACCGGCACGCCCCGGGCGATGGAAGTCAGGGCGGCCCGCTCGCTCTGCCCGTCGAAAATGCGTGTGATGATCCCATCCAACCCCGGCTCGATCTGCTCGTCACCCGCCCGCGAAGGCGACTCGATGTCTCCGCGAAGCGACCAGTGGCCGGCGCTGTGGTGGACATCCCAGGTATGGATCTCCCGGACGAACTTGGCGATCCCCCGAAGCATGTCGCGCCCGGGGGCGAGCGAGGTTTCGATCTCGACAAGGACACGGCGGCGCAAATTGTGTTCCATCGTCCGCGATTCTCGCACCGTTCGGAAAGCGAATCCACGTCGATGGGCTTGAATCGCGCGGCCTGGCCACCTACCCTGCGCCATGAAAATCGGTTTTGCGGGTGGGATTCGATCTCGGGCAGCGCTCGGGGTCATGGCGCTCGCCGCCCTCCCCACCTGCGGAGACCCGGTCGTTTCGGCGGATCCGGTCGACCGGACGGCCGCGGAAGTTTCTGCCGACGAGGCCTTCCGCGCGATGGTGAGCAACGAGGAAACCATCGCCGAACTGGTTTCGCCACTGAACCGGATCGCGCGCAGCGTGCGTGATCTCCGCCTCCCGGGCCACGCGGCGTCGGGAGTTTTCGCCCCCGATGCGATGGCGATCGATCTCGTGGCTCCCGAGGCGACGGTGGTTGACGCGCAGCTGCCGATCCGCCACCACGAGTGGAAAGTGGCCGTCGACGAGACGCCGGCGACCGACGTGTGGGCGCCGCTATGGGAGGAGGCGCGCTCCTTCGAGCACGCGGGATTCGGGGTGCTGCGGGGCGGGGAAGGCGACGATGGTGCGTTCGTCACCGAGCTGAAATTCAGCGCGCGGGGAGCGGTCAGAGCGGGTGGCGTCGCGGCGTGGAAAGGCAAGGTGGAGGCGCACTGGCGCCGGGTCGACGATGGCTGGCAGGTCGTGCGCTGGGTGACGAAAGAGCTGCACGCGGACATGGCCGCGGCCCCGCTCTTCGACGAGGTGCTCGCCCAGGCGATCCCCGATCGGGCCGAGAGGTCCCGTGCCCGCGAGTCGGTGCACGAGCGCTACATCCGGGAGGTCTTCTTCACCGGCGGTACCACGTTCACCTACCCGAAGGACTACTGGCCCTACGTCATCAGCTGGGACTCCCTCGACCAGCACACCTCGGTGTCGGTGGTCGATATCGACGGCGACGGCTGGGACGATTTCTACGTCACCGCCCGCTGGGGGAAGAACCAGCTCTGGCGCAACCGGGGGGACGGCACCTTCGAGGACGTCGCCGCGAGGGTCGGGCTCGACATCGACGGCATGTGCAATGCCGCGCTCTTCGCCGATTTCGACAACGATGGCGACCCCGACGCATTCATCGGGCGCAGCCTCGAGCGCGGGCGCTACTACACCAACAGCGGAGGCGTTTTCATCGAGCGCACCGAAGCCTCCGTCGGTGCGCCCCTGCCGCATTGGACCTCGTCGATGGCCGCCGCCGACGTCAATGGCGACGGCTTGCTAGACCTCTACATCTCCACCTACCGGCTCCCCATCACGAAACCGCAGAACGTTCTGGCCACCGGGTTCCTCGACCCCGAAGAGCAGGACGAATGGAAGCGCCGCCGCGCCGGCGACCACCCGGTCTTCCGCCTCACCGGACCGCCCAACGTCCTCCTCTTCAACCGGGGCGGTGGCACCTTCGAGCGGGCGCCCGACGCCGGGGGGGCGGCGCTTTGGCTGTCGTCTTTCCAAGGAACCTTCGCCGACTACGACAACGACGGCGACCCCGACCTCTTCGTGGCCAACGACTACGCGCCCGACAACATTTTCCGCAACGACGGCGGCACCTTCACCGACGTGACGGCCGAGCTGGCCGGCGACGAGCTGCAGGGTTTCGGCATGGGCGTCTCGCTGGGCGACTACGACAACGACGGCCGCCAAGACCCGTTTTTCACCTACATGTACAGCAAGGCCGGGAGCCGCATCACCGCGATGATCGATGGCCTCGAGCCGCGCATGTACGAGGGCGTGGCGGGGAACAAGCTCCTCAAAAACACGCCGGACGGCTTCCGCACCGTTTCGGGGAATGACGAGAACGCCATGCAGGTGGCGGTCAGCGGCTGGTCCTGGGGCGGCCAGTACGCGGATCTCGACAACGACGGGTTCCTCGACCTCTACGTGGCCAACGGGCTCTACACCCCACCCGCCGGTGCGGCCACCGAGGTGGATTTGTGAAGCGATCTCTGGCGTGCGGTCGTGCGCTCGGATACGAATCTGAACAAGCGCTTCCGCGCGGAGGGCGTGGACGTGCGCGAGTACGGTGCCATGCCCGGCGTGCTCGACACCAACACCGAGGTCGATGGCCAGCGCGTACTGCGCAGCCACTCGTTCAGCGGGAATGAAAAGAACAGCGTTTTCTACAACCGGCATGGGAAGCAGTTCTCCGATATCTCCGGGGTCAGCGGGCTCGATAGCATCGCCGACGGGCGCGCCTTCGCCTACTTCGACTACGACCGCGACGGGCGCACCGACATCGTCCTCACCAACACCAACAACCCCCAGCTCCAGCTTTTCCGCAACACGGTCGATGGAGTCGGGAATTCGATCTGCATCCGGCTCATCGGCGGCAACACGGCGGCGGAGCCGAGCGACGCGTGGAGCCCGCGCGACGGTTACGGAGCGCGCGTTTTGATCTCGGCCGGGGAGATGGAACTCACCCGCGAGCTCCGCTGCGGCGACGGCTTCGCCGCCCAGAACAGCCGGGTCATGACCGTCGGTATCGGCGGGAACGAGGCCGCGCGCGTGGAGGTTCTCTGGCCGTCGGGCAAACGGGGTGTGGTGGAGGGTGTGCCCGCGGGAAGTTCGCTAACAGTGCACGAAAACCCCGCCGAAGAACCGGCGGTGCCGGTGCCGATGGTGGCCGCGAAACTACCGGCGCCCGTGCCCGAGAAGCCGGCCGAGACGCTCGACCTCGATCTGCCGACGGATCGCGCCCCCGTCACGATGGTGGTCAACATGGCGACCTGGTGCGCGGTCTGCCGCGGGGAGATCCCGCACCTCCAGAGACTGGCCGACGACGCCGGGGATCGCGTGACGTTCTTCGGGATGCCGGTTGACCCGTCGGAGACTGAGGCGGAGTTCGCCGCCTACCGGGAAGGGGCGGCGCCGCCCTACAACATCCTCGAAGACACTGGCGCCGCTCGGCGAGAAAAGATGGAGGCGCTCCTCCGGTCCCGCTTCGGCGAGACCCCGCTGCCAAGCACGGTACTTCTGGACCGGGATAACCGGGTGCTCGGGGTATTCAAAGGCACGCCGACTCTGTCCGAGCTGCGTGGAACCCGGTAGCGGGAAGCCCCCATCCTCCTTCCGGGCCTCGGCGCCCCGGGGAACCGGCGTCCTGAGCTACGGGGAGCGAGGTGGCTCGGTGAGGGTGACTCTGGCGGTTCCCGCCGGCAGCGGATGGTCGCTCACGTGGCCGGAGGGCCAGCGGACGGACACGGTGGCGCCAGCCTCTGCGGTGAGCCAGAGGGCCGCCGAGTTCTGCGCGGCGAGTCCTTCGCCGATCGAGCGGCGGTAGATCCGGCCGCCCGCCGTCAGCAGCGCGCCGACGGCGTCGCGCGTGCTCCCGTTTTCCACCGAGCCGACGAGGCGCACGGCCACCGCCCGCCCGCCCGCCTCGAGCTCGGCCATGCGGTTGCGAAACAACTGGAGTCGTGGCGCGTTGGCGCTGGCCAGGGCGATGTCGAGCCAGCCGTCGCCGTCGAAGTCGAAGGTGGCGAAGCTGCGGCCGTCCATTTTGCTGTCGAGGCCGCTGACCAGCGAGCGGTCGGCGAACCCGCCGCCGGGTCTGGCGAGGAGGAGGCGATTGCGCTCGCCGCCGCTGAACGAGTTGCTGCGGAAGGCCGGTCCGCTGAAGGCGCTGCCCTCCACACGCAGGCGGAAATCGAGCAGGGGCGAGTCGCGCCAGTGCTCGGACTTGCGGAAAGCCTCGCTTTGCGTGGGATCCGAGAGCACGACCGCGCTCCAGAAGCAGCTTCACAAATCGACCTCGGTGGCGACGGCGGACGGCGCGGTGTAGTAGCCGCTCGGCACGTAGAGATCGGTGAGCCCGTCGTTGTCGAAATCGGCGAACTGCCCGCCGAAGGCCCATCCGACCTTCGTCTCCGGGGCGTCGGCGTTCGCCACTTGGTGGAAAGTGCCGCCGTCGTTGCGGTAGAGGAAGTTCCCGCGCGCGGCCACGAGGATGCGCGGGTCGACGTGCCCGGCGGCGGCGGCGATGCGGTTGCCCGCTTTGGAGTACATGTTAGAGACGAAGAGGTCGAGGTCGCCGTCCCGGTCGAAGTCGGCGGCGGACGCGCCCATGCCGAAGGCCATCTCGCCGTCCGGGAAGAATTCGGCGAACGCATCGACCAGCACGGGCTCGGGGGCACCCGGCGGCGTGTCATTGCGCAGGAAGGTGTCGGGCGCAAAGTCGTTGCAGATGTAGAGGTCGTCGTCGCCGTCGGAGTCGGCGTCGAACCAGAGCGGCTGGTAGCTCTTGCGCCAGAGCTCGACGGCCTCTCCGCCGGCGCGCTCGAGGCGGCCATCACCGCGGTTGATGAGGAGGACGTTGGGCGTTCCCCGGTCGTCGAAATAGGGGTGGGCACGGCTTTGGAGCGCATCCAATCCCTCCGCCTGGTCGGGCGTCAGGTAGCGTTCCTTCCAGATCGGCAGCGCGTCGGTGCCGGGGCTGTAGGTGCTCAGGTAGACGTCGAGAAGACCGTCCCGGTTCACGTCGGCGGCAGCCATCGAGCTGACGAAAAACTGCCGGCCGAGGTCGCTCAGCTCGTCGGTGACCTCGCGGAAGCGACCTCCGTCGTTGCGGAAATAGAGGGTCGGTTCGATGGAGCGCCCGAGCAGCGCGTCGGGGTCGCCGTCGTTGTCGAAGTCGGCGAAGAGCACGGTGTTGACGCAGTTCTCGACGTCGAGACCGACGTTCCGGGCCACGTCTTTGAAGGTGCCATCCCCGAGGTTGCGCAGCAGCTGGGGCGCGGTCCAGCGGGATGTGACGCAGAGGTCGTCGTGCCCGTCCCCGTCGAAATCCACGACGCTGACGGAGGGGAACTGGTAGGAACTCTCCATGTCGGCGAGGTCGGCATACTCGGGCTTGGCCACATCGAGTCGCTTCTCGGAGAGTGCCGTGACGGTCAGCTCTTCCTGCGCCGAGCGGCGCGCCTGGTCCCGCGCGATCCAGTCCGGCAACGCCACGTCCAGAACTTCCTCGAAGTAGGGTGCGGGAGACCGGTCGCGGTGCGTTTCGACGGGCTCCCAGGCGGCGAGGTTCCACCCGCCGTCGCCGGAGCGCCGCCACGTCAGCTGGTGCTTGGCGGCGATGCCGACGAGGCCGCCGGCAGCGTCGGTGCGCACGCCCTCGAACTTCGTTTTCGTGATGAAGGTGGAGTCGCCCTCGAAGGACGCGGCGAGAAAGCCGAAGCCCGCATCGCGCCAGCCGCCATCGACCAGCGAGCGGGCGAGCACCCGGAGTGGCGAGGTGAGTTGCTGGACGAGCTCCTCGCTGCGGACGATCCGCTCGGCGGCGGCATCGTCGGGGGACGCGGGTGCGGCGCACCAGCCCAGCGCCGGCGCACCCGAGATCATCGCCAGAAACGCGAGGTTCTTCATCGGGCGGGAGGATAGCGTGAGGGATCTGAAATGGCGACCGATTCTTTGAACCGCCACCGCCGATCACCTCGGGCAGAAAGCGGAACTC
>CAZKYJ010000082.1:0-4935 GCA_964556355.1 uncultured Verrucomicrobiales bacterium
ATCCCCAGATAGATTTCCTGTACGTCGCGCGCGACCTTGTAGTGCTCGGCTCCGACCACGTCACCTTGTGGACGGCGGGGACCTGCGGCGACCTGAACCATGTCAACGTCAACTGGGCGCGCCCGCAGAAGGGGAACGGGAATGCGGCGAGGATGGGCATCGTCCTGGCGGGCGAGGTGCTGCGGCACTGGCCGGAGCTCGCGCCGGTGGGGGACGGGCCACTGCGGGTTCGCTCGACGATGGTGGCGCTGCCCTTGGCCGAGGTCGCCGAGGATGAGGTCGAAGCCGCCCGCGAGACGGTGCGCACCGGGAATGACAGCGGGCGAAAGAATTTCATGGATCTCGTGCACGCCTACAAAGTGCTCGCGGTCGACGCCCGCGAAGGGGTGCCGCTCGAGGTTGAAGTGCAGGTGATCACCCTGGGCAACGACCTGGCGTGGGTCTCGCTACCGGGCGAGATATTCGTGCAGCTGGGTCTCGATCTGAAACTCGATTCGCCCTTCACCCAGACCATGATCGCCTCGCTGGCCAACGGCAGCATCGGCTATATCCCGAACCGCCGCGCCTACCCTCAGGGCAACTACGAGGTGGTCAGCGCCCGCTGCGCCGCCGGTAGTGGTGAGATGTTAGTGCAAGCTGCCATCGGGATGCTCAAAGACGTGCACGGAGCGACCGGCGTCGCCAGCGGCCCGTGAGCGTGGCACCGGCACCCCGCGGGAAGCGGGTGATTATTTTCATTGCCGCATTTTTTCTATGTGTCACTATGGCATCTAGGCGGCGGGATCCCTAAGTCCCATCCCCACGGCCTAACAATCCTACAATGAAGACGAAATCGACCACGAAATATCTGGCGGCCGCCTTCCTGGCGCCGATTCTTCTCACCTCGACCAGCCACGCGGTCCTCGTGATCGCCGGCGTCACGGACGGCGACCTCACCGGGGGCAATCCGAAATCGATCATCCTCCAGGCCGCCGCCCCCGTGGCCGACCTCAGCCTCTGGGGGGTCGGATCTGCCAACAACGGCGGCGGCAGCGATGGCCAGGAGTTTACCTTCCCGGCCGGTAGCGCCGCGGGCGGCGACGTCTTCGTCATCGCCGCGAATCAGGACTCCTTCGACTTTTTCGCCAACAACTTCGTCCAGAACTTTGTCCTCTTCCTCGATGGCGCTGCCAATATCAACGGAGACGATGCCATCGAGGTCTTCAACAACGGTTCCGTTTTCGACGTCTACGGCGACATTAACATGATCGGCGACGGCGAGACCTGGGACTACACCGACGGCTTCGCCACGCGGATCGGCGTAGGCGTGGGGGCGTTCGATCAGGCCAACTACAACACCCAAGTGGGCGCGTTCGACACGCTCACCGAGCAGCAGCATATCGACATCTTCGTCGCCGCCGGGTTCACCCCGGTGCCAGAGCCCGCAATCGCGCTCTACCTCGGTTTCGGGGCTCTCGCGTTCCTGCGCCGCCGTCGCTAGGGTTGCAGCAAGGTCATCGTTTTCGCGGGCCGCACATCGGATGGTGTGCGGCTCATTTTTAGGATCATGACGGGGGGGCATCGAGGAGGCGGAGGTCGAAAGGGTCATGCTGGGATGTTCGGGCGAAGCCGTAGATCAGGTCGCCCGGCACGTCGTGCGCCGGCTCCAGATCCCGATCCGCGCCGAGAAGGTGGGGTGACAGAGGCGCCACGCTCGCAGGTCGCGTGGCGGCACCCCCGACGTCAGGCCGACCCGGTGATCCGAACGGGGCATTGAATCCCTCCCGCTTCAAGGCGCACATGGTCTACCCCGGACCGCAGGGCGCCACGAGGAAGGGTTCAATCACGTCCCGTGCCACGCTGGGGGGTATCGCTAGAAGAAGACTTGTCTTGACGGCAGACTTATTCATATTTACAATAATCACCATAGAAAAGATCCTCGCGGAGTGTTTCGCCGAGCATCACCATTGAGAAAATTTTTAAAACGGCTCCGGGTGACGGGGTCCGCGCCGATCCGCATCCCCGCTTCTTCTCCCATCGTAACGGCGAAAGAGCGACGGCTGCCACCGATGGCTCCGCGCAATTTCGCCCCAATTGACCCGACGCCTGAACCCCAGCCTCTAAAACATGAATCGAAAACACTCTCTCCACCGCCTCACCGGGAGACTCCTGATGGGAGCCCTTCCTGTCGCGATCACTCTCCTGGCCAATCCGGGGACGGCGATCGCCCAATCTAACGTCTGGATCAACCGAACGAACAACGTGACCGGCGCTCCTGACGGGGTGCCAAATTTTACCTCGGTCGCCTACGGCAGCGAGCGCTACGTGGTCGGATGTGTTGACGGCAGTGTCCTCGTCTCGATGGACAGCGCGAACTGGGATCGGATTCTCACCGGGCAGTCCGACGGCATCAGGGATCTTACCTACGGCGGTGATCTCTTCGTAGCCACCCTCGGCGAATACTCGGGGGACGAGGAGGAAGACGGGGTCAATGGCATCGTCGATGAAGGCATGCCGGAATTCCCAGTCCTGACCTCTCCGGATGGAGAAACGTGGACCGCCTACGAAGTGATGGACGCCGACGGACTCGCCGCGGTGACGACCGGTGCCACGCGGGCGATCGCCTACGGCGACGGCCTCTTCCTCGGGGTGGGAGCTTCCACCGACGACATCATCATGAGTGCGGACGGCGAGGATTGGAGAGCCTACGAGAGCGCGGCGATCACCGGTTTCACCGGCAATGCCGTCGACCTCACCTTCGGCGGCGATGGGTACTTCTACGCCTGCCACGAAGATGGTTCGGTCTCCCGAACGACCGACGGGCTCGACTGGGAATTTGTGGCGGCTCTCCGCAATTCGGAGCTGACCAGCATCGCTGCCGGAGAGGATCGGGTCGTCGCGGTCGGACCTGGGGGAGCCCTGTTCATCGGGGAGGATGAAATCATCGAGGTGAAAACGATGTTCCCGTTGCGGGCGGTGTGCTTTGCGGACGGATACTTCATCACCACCGCCACGGTTGGCTCAAAAGGAGCTCCCGGTGGGAAGGGAATCCTCTACCGCTGCCGGGCCGACGAGGAGTTCCGTCGGCCGATCGCCAACGTCGGCTTTATCGGGGACCGTTTCGTGGACATTGCCTACGGTGCGGGGAACATTGTCGTCGCCTCCAACCGAGGGTTTTTCCAGCCGTCCTCGTCGTCGCCGGTCTTTTCGGAGCGCGGCGGTCGGATCTACTCGTCCATCCACACGAAGTTCTTCGCCGACCTGTTCCGGAAGTCCGCGTCTGATGCCTACGCCGCCGACTACGGTCGGGGTCGATCCGGGCTGAAATCCGCCTACTACTGGTACTACACGGCGCGCTCCCAATACTACGACTATCTGGAGGAAGGCACTCTCCCGGCCTTCTCGCAGTTCGAGTTCTACGATGCGTTCTTCCAGTATGGATATTACAGCACTTTCGGGAATCAGGCGGAAGCGGGCTACCGTTACTACCTGCACCTGGCGTTCGCGTCCTACTACTATCACACCTCGCGACAGGACGCTCGCTCCGCCGCTGCCGGCTACGCCTACTACTCCGAACTGGCAAATTTCTATCGGTAGTCGGCGCGATCCGCTGACCCGAGAAATACCGGTCGGCGCGTCCCATTGACCGCCCCCGTTTCCGCCCGGCGGAGAACGCCAGCAGGATGTTGTCTTCGTTGGCCGCCCCTCCGACTCCCTCCACCGGGTTTCGGGGGGGGCGGGGTTCACTGTCCGGATCTTGGTCGCGAGTTCGGACAGTCTGGTGCTCGCGCGGAGGGTTGGGGTGCAAGGGAGCGCACCAAACGGATCGCTTGAGGGTGGCGAGGTGGCGTTCTAGGATGATCGATGCGCGCCCTTCCGCTGATCGTATCCTTGTTGGCCCGCGCAGTCGTGGCTGCCGAGACTCTTCCGACATTGGTTCCCCCACCAGTGTCGCCGGGCGGAGAACCCGACGTCTCGCTATCTGAATGGGACGACGAAGTGTTCGGCATCGCGGCGGGGGAGGTGCTCGACGGGTTGTTGAAAGGCATCGCTGCCGGAGCCGACGACACACGGAAGCTGCGTCCGGCGGAGCGCACTGTGGTTTTTGATGACGGGGTAACGCGGGTCGAGCGGGGGAGCGGGACGGGGGGCTCGCTGGGAGGCATCATCGCGGACGGTGGTTACGGAAAGGCGAAAGTGGTGTCGTCGCAGTTCCCGGTCGCCGAGGCGGTGGTGCAGCTGGCCGGGGGGGGGCGGCAGGTCACGGCCCGGTGGAAGTGTCGCTTTTCTGGGAAGCGGGAAGCGCCGGTGTTGGAATCGGTAGGAGTGATGGACTATGAGGAGGTGGCGACGGAGGAGGGCGGGTTCGTCGATCGGACCGCAGCGTTGCTAGGAGGGCTTCCGGCG
Organism: uncultured Verrucomicrobiales bacterium; assembly: GCA_964556355.1. Taxonomy (GTDB): domain Bacteria; phylum Verrucomicrobiota; class Verrucomicrobiia; order Verrucomicrobiales; family DEV007; genus CAZKYJ01. The sequence goes on from CAZKYJ010000082.1 coordinate 4,387, forward strand.
TTTCGGGGCGATGTGGGAGTGGGGACGGATCATTGGTTGGAGCGGCTGCCGACAGCTGCCGGCATCACCGTGGGTGGGTGGAACGGCCTCGCCCTAGGGGATGTGAACGGCGACGGGCTCGACGACGTCTATTTCTGCAACGCGGGTGGGTTGCCCAACCGGCTGTTCGTGCGGAATTCCGATGGGACGATGGCCGAGGTCGGAGCCGAGGCCGGGGTGGATTGGCTCGAGTGCTCGCAGGCCGCCCTGCTTTGCGACTTCGACAACGACGGTGACCAGGATCTCGTCGTGAGCACCTTGTCCGGCCTGATTTTCCACGAGAACGATGGCCAGGCGGGCTTCGCGGTGAAGTCTTCGCTGATTCTGCCGTCGTCGCTGCCCTACTCGCTGGCGGCGGCGGACTACGACCTCGACGGAGATCTCGATGTCTTCGCGGCGTGCTACATGACGCGGGTCTCAACCGGGGTGCAGCGGGAGGTTTTCGAACGCCCACTGCCCTACCAAGACGCGCGCAATGGTTGGCGGAACCTCCTCCTGCGCAACGAGGGA
>CAZKYJ010000082.1:4945-11339 GCA_964556355.1 uncultured Verrucomicrobiales bacterium
GCGCTGGACGCAGGTGACCCGGGAGACCGGACTGGACGATGACGACCGCCGGTTCAGCTATGCGTGCAGCTGGGAGGACTTCGACCGGGACGGCGATCCCGACCTCTACGTGGCGAACGATTTCGGGCGGAACACGCTCTACCGCAACGATTTCGAGGGGCAGGGAAAGGCCGTCCGCTTCACCGAGGTGGCGGCCGAATCGGGGGTGACAGATCTCGCGGCGGGCATGTCGGCGTCGTGGGGCGATTTCGACAACGACGGGCTGGCCGACCTGCACGTGAGCAATATGTTCTCCTCCGCTGGAAACCGGATCTCGGAAAGTGCCCGTTTCCTACCGGATCACGATGCAACGACGCGGGACGTTTTCCGCCGCCACGCGCGGGGGAACAGCCTCTTCCGAAATCTGGGGTCGGCCAAGTTCGCGGATGTCAGCGCCGACGCGGGTATCACCCTCGGGCGCTGGGCCTGGGGGAGCCAGTTCGTGGATCTCAACAATGACGGCTGGAAAGATATCGTCGTCGCCAACGGGTTTATCACCCAAGAGGATTCGGGTGATTTGTGAAGCTTCTACTGGCGACAGGTCGTGTCGCGCTCCCCGGTCGATCCGGAGACGGCCCCGCTCGACGACTACGCGGCCGCCTGGCGCGATCTCGCCATCCGTATCCGCGACGGGGGTTCGTTCAGCGGACATGAACGGAATGCGGCATTCTTGAACACCGGGGACGCGAGCGGTGCGGGCGGAGGGCGTTTCGCCGATGTGGCGGGTGCGTTCGGACTGGACGATCCGGGGGACGCGCGGGCACTGGCCGCCGGGGACTGGGACTTCGATGGCGACGTCGATCTGTGGCTGAGCTACCGGAACGGCGCCCGATTGCGCTACTTGGAGAACCGGCTCTCGCAGCCGGAGGGGGCATCGTTCTTGGGGTTGCGCCTCCACGGCGACCCGGCGCGGGGCAGCAACCGCGACGCGGTGGGTGCACGGGTCACGGTGTCGGTCCGCCAGGCCGGTGGCGACCGGCTCGAACAAGTCGTAACGCGCCGGGCGGGCGAGGGGTTTCTCAGCCAGAATTCGGCCTGGCTACATGTGGGAATCCCCGCTGGTGCCAGCTTGGAGAGCGTGTCGGTCATCTGGCCGGGTGGCCACGTCCCAGAGCGGATCGACGGGGTGCGCGTGGGGGCATATTTCGATGTGCGACAAGCGGAGGGTGCCGCGCTATTCACGCCTCCCGCCAAGGGGGAGCTACCGGTCGCCGACACCGCGCCGGAGCCCGGCGGCGGTGGCGCAATCCGCCGGCGACTGGCCACGCCGCTCGCTTTCGAACCGATCCGCTTCCGCACGCCGGCTGGCGATGTCCACACCGTCGGTGGCGCCGGAGGGGAACCCGTCTTGGTCGAACTCTGGGCGACCTGGTGTCCGGCCTGTGCGGAGCATCTGGCAGAGATCGGGCGCGAGGCGACCGCGCTGGGCGCCGCCGGTGTCCGCGTCCTCGCCCTTTGCATCGACGGTCTCGGGGGGGCGGCGGGCGAGCCGGACGGCCGGGCCGCACGGGCGCGGGCCACGGAGCTCGGCTTCCCGTTCGAGGTGGGGCTTGCGGATGCGGATCTGGTTGACCGGCTGCAAGGGGCGGTGACCGAGGGGCTCTACCGCACGCGCCTCCCGCTCGCCTTGCCAGGAGGGTTCCTCTTCGATGGGGAGGGACGGCTCCAAGTGATCTACCGGGGCGGCGCGGACGTCGCGACCGTGGTGGCCGACGTCGCCCGTCTCGACGCGCCACCCGCCGAGGCATTGGCGCAATCATGGCCCTTCCCCGGTCGCGACACCGGGGAGGTCTTCGCGACCCATCCCGTGGCGGTCGCCCGATCCCTCTTGGATGGGGGCTACCCGGCGGACGCACGGGAAGGGCTCGAACGGTTTCTCGCCGAGCAAAGCGGGAGCGCGCCGCCGGCGGGCTCGCCCGGGGAGTCCGCCTACAAGGCGCGGCTGGCGGACGTCTATTTCACTCTCGGAACCGTGGCGCGCATCGAGGAAAAATCGGACGAGGCAGCCGGGCATTTTCAAAAAGCGATCGGTTTCCGACCCGATCTGGCCGCCGCCCATCTCGCCCTGGCCCGCCTCTACACCGATCTCGGCCGAACGGGGGAGGCAGTGGGAGTTCTCGACGGCCTCCTGCGAGTCCCAGCGCTCTCCGCCGAAGTTCTTGAGGTGATCGCCCGGAGTTTCGAGGCCGCCGGGGCGCAGGCCAGGGCCGCCGGAGCCTACCGTCTGGCGATCGACAGCAACCCGCGGCTGATCCCGGCACTCAACAACCTCGCTTGGCTCCTCGCCACCTCGCCCGACGACTCCGTTCGCGACGCTAGCGAGGCCCTCCGGCTAGTTAAGTTCCTCGAGGGCTCGCCCGCGCGCAATCACCCGACGGTTCTCGATACCGCCGCCGCCGCCTATGCGGAGTCGGGAGACTTCACCACCGCGCTCCGGCGCGCCACGGCCGCCAAAACGGCTGCGGAGAAGTCGGGAGACCGTGACCGTGCCATGGTGATCGGCTTGCGGATCGAACGCTATTCGGCCGGGGAAGCCTGGCGTTCCCGCTAGACTAAAATGCCCCTTGCGCGGGTTGCGGCGAGCATTAATCTGAACTCCGACCGCTCCACGGTCGAAGTAAAACCCTAGCCCCCCCACCAGCATGTCCTTTCCGACCATTGTGCGTCTCGGATCGCCACGTCCAAGTGCGATCATTCCCACTCTTCTCGCGGCGACCGGATTCCTCTCCGCACCCCTTCCACGGGCGAGTGCCGATATCATTGCCGATTCGAATGCGGACTGGTCGTCCAGCGGTACCCAAGGGGAGAACGACTGGACGTACGGCTACCGTGATCTAACCACCGACGGCGGGGGCGACGAGTCCTACAATCCCGTGGACGATTTTATTCTCTTCCCCGGGGGCGGCGCGTTCGGGGTGTGGTCGGACACGAACCATTGGACGGGCAGCGCCTGGGATTTTAACCCGGTGGGTGCGAGTACCGGCAACCCGCCCTGGTCGTTTCTCGCCCAGACCGCCACCCACCCCAACGGGACCAATCGTAATCCCGACACCGCCAATCCGGATGCCGACAACGAACACTGGGTCATCCGCCGCTGGGATCCCAGTGGCGAAATCACCGAGGAAACCGCCCTCGCTTTCACCTGGACGACCCGAAAAACCAACGGCAACGGCGGCGTCAACGGCGGCGTGACCGGTGGGGTCTACATGAACGGGCTCAAGCTCGATGCGGCGGCCGTCGGCGCTGCCGACCAGGTGGGCGTCACCCGCACGGTTTATGCAAACGTATTTCCGACCGATATCGTTGATCTCGTGCTGACCCCGGTCGGTCCCAACGGGAACCGCGGGGACGGCAGCGACGGCAGCGCCAACACGCTCGTCGTCGATAACACCATCCCTTCCAGCCCGATCCAACCGGATGGCAGGCCGTTCATCCCGGTGGGGACGCCGGACACCGACATGGACAACCTCCCCGACACGTGGGAAGCGTTCTACTTCCCAGGCCCTCCCGGTGGTCCTCCGGATCTCACCCAGCTCGCGGGTGGCCAAGACTTCGATATGGACGGCGCCGACGATGACCAGGAGTTTGTCCGAGGGAGCGATCCGACGGTCACCGATACCGACATGGATGGCCTCACCGACGGCGAGGAAACCAGCACCGGAACCTTCGTCTCGACCGCGGACACGGGCTCCAGCCCGCTTCTCCCCGATACCGATGGCGATGGCATCGGCGACTTCGAAGAGGTCTTCGGCATGCCGCCGACGAACCCGAACCTCGCCGACAGCGACATGGACGGATTCTTGGATCCCGTCGAACTCGCAGCCCTCAGCGACCCGAACGATCTCAACGATACTCCCAACACCTTCGTCGTGGCCGATTCTGTTGCCGATTTTTCCGGGGTGCAGGAGCAGGAGGGCTGGAGCTACGGCTACTACGACCTGACCAACGATGGCGACGGCACCTACGCCACCGATGACCTGACTTTCTTTCCCCGAGACCCAATGCAGGGCGACGTGATCTCGGACACGAATTTCTGGGACGGCACGAATTGGGACTGGTTCAACGGGAACCCGCCGTGGACGCTGGTTGGCCCCGTCACCTCCCATCCGAATAGCGCGAACCAGCCGGCACCAGCCAATGCCGAGCACTGGGCGATCAAGCGCTGGGAAGCCAGTGGCTTGGGCGGCGAGACCGTCGCCTCCCTCATCTGGTCCTTGGCCAAAACGGGCGTCGGAGGCAATGGCGTCACCGGCTATGTCTTCGTCAACGGTGTCCAGGTGGACCGCGTGCAGATCGCGGGCAACGACACGGTCGGCGTGACGGATCGCCGCGTCTGGCTGACGATCAACGATGGGGACATCATCGATCTCGCCCTCTCACCGGAGGGTTACTACGCGAGGGAAGACGGTGTGGACAGCAGCAATATCTCCTTGCGCGTCGATACCCGATTCCGGGAGCTCATCCGCCAGCCCGACGGGTCCTGGTTCGCTGCCCCCGGCTTCACCGATACCGAGCCGGATGGCCTTCCCGACGCTTGGGAAGAGCTATTCGCGCCCGGTGACCTGGACGCTTTCTCTACCGGCGGCGACGCCGATATGGACACCCTCCTCGACGAGGAAGAACTCGCCCGCGGCACCGACCCCACCATGGCCGACACCGACATGGACGGCTTCGATGATGTGCTCGAGACGCGGAGCGGGATCTTCAACGGCGCCAACGACCCCGGCAGCGACCCGCTTCTCGCAGACACCGACGGTGATACCCTCAACGATTTCGCCGAGGTCAACGCGAGCCCGGCGACCGACCCGAACCTGTTCGACACCGACTTCGACCGGCTCACGGATAACGTGGAGACGAACACCGGTGTTTTTGTGGGGCCGACCGACACCGGCACCAATCCCACCCTGGCCGACACCGATATGGACACCGTCATCGACGGGACCGAGGTCAACGTCGCGCCGACGACCAACCCTCTCCTGGTGGACACCGACGATGACGGCCTCGACGACGCCGTCGAGCGGGCCGGCCCGACGAACGCCGCTATCTGGGACACCGATTTCGACGGTTTCGGCGACGGCGAGGAACTCGATGCGGGCTTCGTTCCTACCGATCGGACGTCCAAGCCCGGGTCGAATGTCATCGCGTCCAGCCAGGGCGACTTTTCCACCACCGGGGATAATCCGACCGGCGATTGGACCTACGGCTACCGCAATCGGACGGTCGACGGTGGGGGGCAAGACTATGACCCCGCCGCCGATCTCATCCTGTTCGATACGGCGAGCCACTGGACGGGGAACGCGTTCGATCTCGGTGCGGGTGCCCCATGGACGGTCGTGAACGCCACCGGCGGACACCCCAATGGAACCAACAATGTCGAGGAGCACTGGGCCATCTACCGCTGGACGCCCCCGTTCGGACAAGAAATGCCGGTGCTGGTGACCTACACCCTCGCCAAACAGAATACGGCGGGAGGCGATGGGACCTCCGTCGGCCTCTACCTCAATGGCACGCTGCTCCACACGATCGCCGTGGCCGGCAACGACGGGGTCGGCACCGCCGGGAGCTACTACCTGAACGTCGATGCCAACGACGTTGTCGATCTCGCGCTCAAACCTCAGGGGCCGTCCGGTCTCAACTCGGAAGACGGGGCCGACGGCAGTTTCTTCGGGTTCGTCGTCGATGACGTGCTCGCCATTCGCCCGCGGCAGCCGGATGGGAGCGAGTTCATCCCAGCGGCGGTCACGATGGTGCCATTCGTCATCACGGGGCTCGATATCCTCGGCTTTGGAGAGGCCGATATCACATGGAATTCGGTTCTCGGCCGGACCTACCGGGTGGAGACGTCCCGGGATCTCGTGACCTGGATCACGCTCCAATCCGGGATCGTCGGTACCGCAGGCACGACCACGATCCGTGACGATTCCGGCTTCACCGACCCCAGCTTCGGAGGACCGGCTGGTTACTACCGGGTCGTCGAGGAATGAGGTTCCTCCATCTCGTTGCCGCAGCGACCCTCACGGTGTGGGGGGTGGGATCTGCCCGCGCCGACGTGGTCATCTCGGAGTTCCTGGCCGTCAATGACAACGGTCTGACCGATGATGACGGCGATGACTCCGACTGGATCGAGGTCCTCAACACGGGTCCCGATGCGGTCGATCTCGCCGGCTACTTTCTCACCGACGATCCAGCCGACCTCACCGCCTGGAAGTTTCCGGAGCTGCCGCTGGCTGCCGGTGCCACCGTCGTCGTCTTCGCTTCCGATAAAAACCGGCGCGACCCCGACGGCGAACTCCACACGAACTTCCGCCTTTCCAGCGCTGGAGAGTTCCTCGCGCTCGTCGCTCCCGACGGCGTT
>CAZKYJ010000083.1:0-4780 GCA_964556355.1 uncultured Verrucomicrobiales bacterium
AGAACTTCTCCCGGGCGGCCAACATCGAGTTCACCTCCAAAGACGGCAAACCCGAGCATGCCTGGACGACCAGCTGGGGCGTCAGCACCCGGCTGATCGGCACCGTCATCATGGCGCACGGCGACGACGACGGCGTCATCATCCCGCCCCGCATTGCCCCCGCACACGTCGTCATCATTCCCGTCACCCCAAAAGAAGAGACGCGGCACGCGGTGCTCGAGGCCTGCGACCAGCTCGCCGCAGATCTCCGCCAGCAGTCCTACGCCGGCGACCCCATCCGCGTGCAGATCGACGACCGCGACGTCAGCGGCGGAGGAAAGACTTGGGACTGGGTGAAAAAGGGCATCCCCATCCGGGTCGAGATCGGACCACGCGACCTGGAGAAAGGCAGCGTCGCGGTGGCCGAGCGCACCCGCGCACCGAAGGATAAAGACTTCGTGCCCACCCCCGAGTTCGTGGCGGGGGTGGCTGGCCGGCTCGAGGGCATCCAGGCCACCCTTCTCCAACGCGCCACCGAGTTTCGCGATGCCCACATGACCAAGATCGACTCGCTCGATGCCCTGGTCGCCTACTTCACCCCAAAGAACGCGAACAAGCCCGAGGCCCATGGCGGCTTCGCCCTCTGCCATTGGGCGGGCAGCAACGAGCAGGAGGAAGCCCTCGCCAAAGAGCACAAGATCACCATCCGTTGTCTCCCCTTCGGCGACGCGTTCGCCGAGGACGGCACCTGCATTGTCTCCGGCGCCCCCAGCACCCGCCGGGTCGTCTTTGCCAAAGCCTACTAAAGCGGCAAAATCTCGCCATGTCCGCTACCCTTGGGCACGCACGCTCCATCGTCATGGGGACGCGGCAGCAACCTGACACGGTGCTCGCGATCTCCCCGATCCGCGACCGGCGAGCCCCCAGCGCTCCGGCCTCGACCCGCCGCCCAGCGCGCCGCTCCCGATGATTGCCATGAACAAATCCACCCTCGTCGATCAGATCCTCGCCGAGCTCGAGGCCCGCTGGAACAAGCTGGCCGCCGCTGCCCGCGACGCCCATGCGGGGGCGACCGACTCCGAAAACAAGGCGGAGAACAAGTACGACACCCGCGGGCTCGAGTCGTCCTACCTCGCCGCCGGCCAGGCCGAACAGGCGGAGGAGCTCGCCTTGGCCATCCACACGGTCCAGGCTCTGGCGGTACGAAACTTTGGCGCCGGGGAGGCGGTCGGACTGTCCGCCCTCGTCACCGTCGAGTTCCCCGGCGAAACCGAAAACTACCTCATGGTGCCGGCAGGGGGCGGCGTAGAAGTCGTGGTCGAGGGGATGGCGATCACCACCTTGGCTCCGCAATCGCCGATGGCGCGGGCCCTTGCTGGCAGGCGCGCGGGAGAGTCGATCCGGCTGGGTCCCACCGCCCCCGAGGCACGCATCCGCTCGGTTCGCTAGCCTCGTTCCCTCCCCCCGGTCTCCAAATCAGAACTGACGGCGACCGCGCCCTCCCGGGGTTTTCAACCCCATGAGCCCCCCGGGGGGCGCGATCGACCGTAGTTCTATGGACGTTGGTTCTGGGAACGTCGCGACGGCAAAAAATGTCCCCGCATCCCAACATGCGTAAGACTCACCATCGAAGGGACACCTTAGGGACAACTTCTTGCGAGATTTTTTGATCCCTGCCGAAACCCGCCACTCCTCGCATCACAGATTTGCAGTCTGTGGCACAGTCGGCGACGGTGGCCGATGGTTCGCTGGCTGGCATGGTCGATCGCGGGGGCGCTGATGGTCGCGCCCGAGACCGCCAGCGCGTTGGAGCCGATCCGCCTGGGCGCCGACGGCCAGCACTTCACCCAGGGCGGGTCCGGATCGCCCTTCACCCCATGGGGGTTCAACTACGTCGGCGAGTTCGGCACGGTTCTCGAAGAGACCTGGGGCGACGACTGGTCGGCGGTCGCGGAGGATTTCCGTGCCATGAAGGCACTGGGAGCCAATGTCGTCCGCGTCCATCTCCAACTCGGCACCTACATGGACTCGCCGACCACGGCACGCCCGGACGAGCTTGCCCGGCTGAGCAACTTGCTCGATCTCGCCGCCGAAACCGGTCTCTACCTCGACCTCACCGGACTCGGGTGCTACCACCTCGAGCACGTCCCCGCATGGCTCGACGGGCTGGCAGAAGCCGAGCGCTGGGCGGTGCAGGCGCGGTTTTGGTCGACCGTTGCCACCACCTGCGCGGGTCACCCGGCGGTGTTTTGCTACTGCCTCATGAACGAGCCGGTCATCGGAAAACCGAACGCCGACGACCATCCTTGGCTGGGGAAACCGCTCGAAGGATTCTACTTTGTCCAGCGCATCTCGATCGATCCGGGCGAGCGTTCCCGCCAGGGAATCGCCAAAGCGTGGGTCGCCCAGATGGCCGGTGCCATCCGCGAACACGACCCCGCCACCCTCGTGACCGTCGGCGTCATCCCGTGGGGACTCACCTTTCCCGGCGCCCGGCCACTTTTCTACGATCCGGAGGTGGCGGCACCGTTGGACTTCGTGAGCGTCCACGTCTACCCGCCGGCCGGCCGGGTCGATGACGCCGTCGCCGTGCTCAGATCCTTCGATATCGGAAAGCCGATCGTTATCGAAGAAACGTTTCCGCTCAATTGTTCCATGGACGAGTTCGCCGCCTTTCTCGACGCCTCCCGGGAGGTGGCCGATGGCTGGATGGGGCACTATTTTGGGAACTCCATCGCGGCGCACAAGGCAGGCGCGATTCCCGGCGGGGCCATCACCGCAGCCGTCCTCGAGTTCTGGCGCGATCGGAGCCCGGCGAAAAACCCTTGACGGATTCCCCAGACCTACGCTATAAGTGTTCTTATGAACACTTATAGCGTAGGTGATCCCCTCGCCGTCCTCCGCGAGACCTTTGGTTTCGAACGCTTCCGCCCTCACCAAGCGGAACTGGTAGCTGCGCTGATCGCCGGGCGGGACGCTTTCGGCGTGATGCCCACAGGGGGCGGCAAATCTCTGTGCTACCAGCTTCCGGCAGTCGCGATGGACGGCTGCGCGGTGGTGGTCAGCCCGCTCATCGCCCTGATGAAAGACCAGGTGGACTCCGCCAGGGCCAACGGCATCCGCGCGGCATGCGTGAACGGTGCCGCCAGCAACGACGAGCGCCAGGCGGCAGCCCGCGCCTACAAGGCGGGCGAACTCGACCTGCTCTACCTCGCGCCCGAGCGCATCGCCCTCGACGGATTTCTCGACCGGCTCCGCGGGTGCCCGCTCGGTGCACCCGCCTTCTTCGCCATCGATGAGGCGCACTGCCTTTCCGAGTGGGGCCACGACTTCCGCCCCGACTACCTCGTCCTGCAAACGCTGCGCGACACCTTCCCCGGCACCCCGCTGGCCGCCTTCACCGCCACCGCGACCGAGCGGGTGGCGGACGACATCGTCCGGCGCCTCCGGCTGCGCGAGCCCGCCCGCATCCGCGCCTCGTTCGACCGCGCGAACCTCTACTACGAGGCACAGCTGAAAGCCGACCCCGAAGCCCAGATCGTCCGCTTCATCAAAGAGCGTCCCGGCCAGGCCGGCATCGTCTATCGAACCTCCCGCAAAAGCGTCGAGGCTACCGCAGCCGTCCTTCGCTCCAGCGGCATCGACGCTCACGCCTACCATGCCGGCATGGAAAATTCCGAACGCGCCCGCGTTCAGGACGCGTTCATCCGGGACGACGCGGCCGTCATCGTGGCCACCATCGCCTTCGGCATGGGCATCGACAAGGCGGACGTCCGCTTCGTGGTGCACGGCGACCTGCCGAAGAACATCGAGTCCTACTACCAAGAAACCGGTCGCGCCGGGCGGGACGGTGAGCCGTCGCACTGCCTCCTCCTGCACTCCCCCGCCGACGTCACCAAGCAGCGCCGCTTTCTCGACGACGTGGGCGACGAGGCGGAAAAGCGCCGGCTTCTCTCGCTACTCGGCGCCATGGATCGCTACGCCAGCATCCCCGGCTGCCGCCGGGACGGGCTGCTCGGGTATTTCGGTGAATCCTACCGGCGTCCCGAGGGGGCCGACGGCTGCGGCGGCTGCGATTTTTGCTCGGGCTATTTCGAGGAGATCGACGCCACCCGGGACGCCCAGATCTTGCTCTCGGCCATGCTGCGGACCGGCGAACGCTTCGGGGCAGCGCACCTCTGCGACGTGGTGATGGGCATCGAAACGCCGAAGGTAAGACAGTTTCGTCACGGGGAGCTCAAGACGTTTGGTGCCGGCAAGGACAGGCCAAAGCACCACTGGCGGCGTACCCTCAACGCCCTGCTAGCCGAGGGTGCCGCCCTCGTCGAGGAGGGCGGCTACGGGAACCCGAAAGTCACGGATCCTGGATGGCGGATCATCAAGGGCGAGCGCCGCTTCACCACCTACCGGGACACGCGGCAAAGCGCGCGGGAGCGGGAAGACCGGATCTTCCCAGAACGAAAAAGGGGGCGTACCCCTCCCGCTTTTCCCTACCACCAGCGGCTTTTCGACCACCTTCGGGGCATACGTAAGGCGGTCGCGGACGCCTCGGCGATCCCGCCGTACGCCGTCTTCTCCGATCGGACGCTCCGCGAGATGGCCGCCACCATGCCCACAAATTCCGGTGAACTCGGGTCTCTGCACGGCATCGGCTCGCATAAGCTGGAAACCTACGGTGCGCAGTTCGTGACGGCCATTGCCGACTTCATCGCGGCAGATCCCGGCACCGCCTCGAGCCGCATTGCCCCGTCGGCGATCACCCCGGCAGAACCGGCCACCTCCCGCCCCCTGAGCGACACCG
>CAZKYJ010000083.1:4790-11304 GCA_964556355.1 uncultured Verrucomicrobiales bacterium
CCGTGGGTGCCACTCTTGAGATGCTCCACTCCGGAGCCGATCCCGCGACGGTCGCGGAACGCCGCGGGCTCGCGTCCTCGACGATCGAGAGCCATATCGCGGAGATCATCGCGAACGGCGCCGAAGGATTCAGCGTCGAGCAATTCGTCCCGCCGGATCTCGCCGCCCTCGCCCGCCAGCTCTTCGAGAAACACGGCACCGACGCCACGGGACCGATCGTGGAAGCATCCGCAGGACTCTTGAACTACGGACAGGCCAAGATCGTCCGGGCGGGACTCGCCGCGGCGAATCTGCCCTAGTCGAAGTTTCGGGATTCCTTGCAGTGCTTGGCGGACGTAAGTAGAATCATGCCGCCGGGCGCCGCTCGGCCACCGATCATGGAACTCGTCCAACACCATCTCAGCGACCGCCTTACCGTCGGAGGACAGCCCGTCCCCGGCGACCTAAAGCGCCTCCGCGACGAGGGGTTCGCCTCTGTCGTCAACCTCCGATCAGCCGGCGAGAGTGGCTCGCCGGCCGTCGATCCCGCCGAGGAGGAATCGGCCGTCCGGGAACTGGGCCTCGGCTATGTGAACTTCCCCGTCAGCCTCGGCGAACTCAGCCCGGCGATGGTCGATGGCTTCCGGGCGGTGGTGGAGGATCTGGTCGCCCCGATCTTCGTCCACTGTTTGAGCGGGAAACGCTCGGGGGCTCTCGCGCTCGCCCATGTCGCCGCCGAATCCGGCTGGACGGGCGACGAAGCGCTAGCCAAGGCAGGGGAAGCCGGCTTCCGCTGCAATGACGAGCAGCTGGAGGATTTTCTCCGCTCCTACATCGACGCCGCCCGCGGCGGCGGCTAGTCGGCTAGGCTGGAGAATGCCCACCGCAGTGAATACCAGGTGACTTCCGCCGTCCAAGCGCCTCCGCCCAGCCGCCAAATGCCGTCACCAACCCAAAAGCCGCCACGCAGAAAACCACGGAAAGCCCCCCGGAAGTTCCCGGCGCCGATCCTTTTCGGCGCCGCGGTGGCGCTCATCCTCGCCACCATCGTTTTCGCGTTGGCCAGCCGCAGATCCGTCGATGAGAGCATCGCGCTCGTTCGGCGGACCCACCAGATCATCGACACGACGCACGAGCTGCGTGGTCTCGTGGTTGATGCTGAAACCGGCCAACGCGGCTTCCTGATTACTGGTGACGAGACCTATCTCGCGCCCTACGTGGATGCCCTCAAAGCGCTCCGCGAGAAGCGGGGCAAGCTGCGCGAGCTCGCGATGCCTGACGAGCATCTCTACGCCAAGATCGTGGCGGCTTCGCCGCGACTCGACGCCAAATTGGCCGAACTCGAGTCCACCATCGACGCGCGGCGCGGCGCCGGAGGACTCGAGGCGGCCCGCCGTATCATCCTGAACAACGTGGGGCGGGAGGACATGGAGGCCTTTCGGGCCTTCATCGGAGAACTGCTGAGCGAACAGAACGCCCTGCTCGCCAAGCGTAGCGGGGAGGCTCGCCGCCGCCTCAACCAATTCACCATCGCCGTCTTCGCGGGCGGAGCAGCCTCTGTCCTGACGGGGTTTGTCGCCCTCGTTTTCTTCATCCGCGTGCGCTCCGCCGAGACCCAGCGGGCGCGCCTGGCCAAAGAGAAAGCTGCCGCCGAACGCTCCGACCGCGAGAAGAGCGCATTCCTCGCCAACATGAGCCACGAGATCCGCACGCCGATGAATGCCATCCTCGGCTTCTCGGAATTGCTCGAAGATCTGGTCGATACGCCGCTCGAAGAAAAGTACGTCCGCGCCATCCGCTCCAGCGTGGGTATGCTTCTCCACCTCATCAACGACATCCTCGACCTGTCGAAAATCGAGGCCGGGCGCCTCCAGCTCAACCCCGAAACGGTCTCGCTCGATGAGCTTGCCGAAGACCTGAGCCTCCTCTTCCACCACGAGGCGGACGAAGCGGGGATCGAGTTCTCCGTCACCACCTCCCCCGACGGCGCGCGCGCCCTCGTGCTCGACCGGCTCCGCCTGCGCCAGATCCTCATCAACCTCATCGGCAACGCCCTCAAATTCACCCGCAAAGGCCACGTGACGGTACACTTCGCAGCCACGGCCGACGGCGATCGCCCCGGCACGGCCACGCTCTGCGCCGAGGTCGAGGACAGCGGTATCGGAATCGACGAGGCGGATCTCAAACGCATTTTCAAGCCCTTCATCCAAGGGGAAGCCCGTGATGATATGCTCCACCAGGGCACCGGCCTCGGCCTGAGTATCGCCCGGCGCCTTGCCGCGCTCATGGGCGGGAAGGTCGTCGCTTCGAGCACGGTCGGCAAAGGTTCGAACTTCAGGGTCGAGATCCCCGGACTTCCGGTCGCCGAGCCCGAGCCCGCCGCCGTCAGGAAGCCCCGCTCCAGCACCATCAACTTCAACACCCTGCGGCCGTCCCGCCTCCTCGTGGTCGACGACAACCCGATCAACCGCGAGCTCCTCGGCGGCTACTTCCGCCACAGCCATCACGAGATCTTGGAAGCCCGGGACGGCGAGGAGGCCATCCGCATCGCCTCCACGGAGAGCCCCGACCTCATTCTCATGGACATCCGCATGCCTCGCGTCAATGGCCGCCAAGCCCGCGAGGCGATCAAATCCAACCCGAAGACCGCCCATATCCCGATCATCGCGATCACGGCGTCCAGCATGCTGCGCCAGGAGGAAGTCCTCCGCACGGAGTTCGACGGTTTCGCCCGCAAACCCGTCGCCCGGCAAGAACTCTACGCCACCCTCGTCGCCTTCCTCCGCCCCGCGGGCGACGACGAACCCGCTCCGCTACCGCCCCCCGAGACGGATGGCGACCTCCCCCCCGCCGACGACGGGTTACTCACGGTCGGATCCGCCCTCGCACCTGTCGTCCTCGAGGAGGCGACCGAGCTCCGCCGGACGATGGCCATCGGGGAAGTGGTCGATTTTGCCCGACACCTCGAATCCAAGTCCGATGCTCCCGGCAACACCGGCGTCCTCCGCGCGGCCCGCGAGCTCCGCCACGCCGCCGAATCGTTCGACACTTCCCAGATCGACCGCATCCTTGCCCGATTCATTGAAGCCACCGGCGGAGCCGCGCCAGCCACCGAGCCCACCGCCCCATGACCCACCACTCCTCCAATCTCGAGACGATCCTCGTCGTCGATGACCAGCAGCAGAACATCCAGGTCGTCGGCGCCACCCTCCACGCCCTCGGCTACGAGATCGTTCCCGCCACCTCCGCGGAGGAGGCCGACGCGCGCATCGCCGCCCGGCTGCCCGACCTCATCCTCCTCGATGTCAATATGCCCCGCACCTCCGGCATCGAGTTCTGCCGCCAGCTGAAGAAAGCCCCGGTCACCGCCGACATCCCCGTCATCTTCCTCTCCGCCGCCGATGACAGCAACCTGATCGTCTCGGCGCTCGAGGCCGGAGGCATCGACTACATCACCAAGCCCTTCAACAAGGCCGAACTGCTCACCCGCGTCCGCACCCACCTCGCCCTCAAACGCGCCCGCGACGACCTCTCCCGCATCATCACCCAACAGGAAGAGTTTATCGGCGTCCTCGCGCACGACCTCCTCAACCCGATCGGCAGCATCTCCCTCGCCTCCAAGATCCTCCTCGGTGGCAAGGTCACCGATCCCGCCAAGCTCCAGGACATCGCCGCCACCATCGAGGAGGCGAGCGACCGCGCCGCCAGCTTCGTCCGATCCCTTCTCGACGACTTCGCCGCCGGTCGCACCTCCGGCGACCTCGATAGCTGCACCAGCGACATTGGCGACGTCGTTTCCGGTGTCGTTTCCGCCCACCGCGCGTCCGCCGCTTCCAAGTCGATCGCCATCGACTACGCCGCCCCATCGGAACCGGTCGAGGCCACCGCGGACCGTGATGCCCTCGGGCGGGTCGTGGACAACCTCATCTCGAACTCCATAAAGTTCTCCCCGGCCGACACCACCGTGACGGTCAACGTCCGCCCCTATGCCGGACACGGTGCCGAGATCACCGTATCGGACGAGGGACCGGGCCTCACCGAGGAAGACCGGCCCAAGCTATTCGGGCGCTTCACCCGGCTTTCCGCCCGCCCCACCGGCTCCGAAACTTCGACCGGCCTCGGCCTTTCCATCGCCCAGCACCTGACGAAGCTCATGGGCGGAACCCTGGTCTACGAGCCTGCCGATAGCGGCGGCGCCCGGTTCATCGTCCGGCTCACCGATAGCGGGCTCGAGCCCTGACGAGCCACAGCTTACCCGCCGACGATCTTCCAAAGCCGTCGATCACTCCGCACGTAGACCGCCCCGTCCGATACCGCCGGGGTACACAGGATGTCGTCCCCCAGCTCGAGGGTGGCGAGCGTCTTGCCCTCCGCCCCGGTGAGATCGACGAGCTGGAGTTTGCCGCCACGCTCTCCTGCCACCACCATCCGGTCCCCGGACAACACCGGCGAACCATTGAACGGCCCCTCGAGACGCACCCGCCAGATCCGCTCGCCCGATTCCTGTTCCGCCGCCGACAGGACGCCCGCGTTGTTGATCGAGTAGACCCGCCCCCCTCCCGCCACCGGGCTCGCCGTCCCCGGCCCGAGGTTCCCCTCGTTCCAGAGTTCCTCGAACGTTCCGTCCGCAGACAGCTTCAGTGCCGTGAGCCCCCGCGAGGCCGCGAAAAACATCTCGCCATCGGTCCCCCCCGACGGAATCGTCGAGGCGCCCGCCCCGAAAGTCCATGCCGTCGATCCCGTTTCCGGATCCACCGCGACGACGCCCTCGCTCCCCTGCAAAGCCACCAGCTCGCGCCCGGTTCCCGGCACCGCCAGCACCACCGGCGTCGTCCAGTTCGCCCGCTTCGTACGCGGCAGCTTCCAGCGGTTCACCCCCGTCGCGGGATCAATCCCCACGGCGAAGGACTCGCTGTCGTTCTCGATCTGGCAGATCAGCACCCCTCCCGCCACGACTGGGGAGGTGGCCAGCCCGAGGCTGTTGCTCGCGTTCGGATAATCGATGGTCAACCCGCGCATCCACAGGACATTCCCGTCCAGGTCCAAGCAGGCGAGATCGTTCGACGAGAAGAGCGCGAAGATCCGCTCGCCATCGCTACACGGCGTCGGGGCCGCCACGCTGGTTTTCTCGTGGTGCATGGTCCGGCCGGTCGCCCAAAACCGTCGCTCCCAGACGGGGGTCCCGTCCTTCACGGAGAAACTCATCACGTGCAGCTCCCCTTGCTCGGGACCGCTCGAGCAGGTGACGATCACCTGATCGCCCACCACGATCGGCGAGGAGAGCCCCTCCCCCGGCAGGTCGATCTCCCAGGCCTTCTGCAAACTCCCCGGCAGCTCGCCCGGCGGCAGGGTCCCGGTGGCCAGCGGACCGCGGAAGCCCATCCAGTCGGCGGAAGCCCCTAGCACACCCGCAAAAAGCACCGCCGCCGCAACAGCGATCGCACTCTGAATCGTTCTCGTTGTCATAGTCTCTCTCCTTCTCCGATCCTGCACTCAGTCTCTCGGACGGCGTCTCGTCGGCGCGCCCGTCGCCTCCTCGGCCGTCGGTGTGGGTTGGCGGTCTTCCGAAAGGATCGCTGTCCCCGTGGCGTCGCAGACGCGGAGCTGGAACTGCCACTCGACCGTCCAATCTTTCTCCTGCTCGTCCTGGCAAAGCTTGATCAACAATGTGTTCGTCCCCTTTTTCAGTGACACCGGCATCGTGTACTGGTCGATGCGCATCCCGCGATGGTACTCGTCGCGACCGAAGAGGAGCTCGCCGTTCGCCCACACCTTCCAGGCGTTCTTACAGCCCAGTCGCAGTTCGGCGACCCGCTCCGCGTCGGATTCGAAAGTGGTCGTGGCATACCCCACCACCTCTTTCAGCGGTCCATAGAGCTTGTTCAGATCCACCATGCCAAAACGGTCGGCGCTAACCATGTCCTGCCAGGCCACCTCACCGTTCTTCCCCGGGTACTTCGCATCCAAATCGATCCCTCCAGTCTCGGGCGGAAATGCCTTGTCGTAGCCCTCGTGCACGGAGTTGTCGAAGGGACCGATCGCCTTCCAACGCATGAGAAAGCCGAATTGGCGGGCGAGATCGACCTCTTCTCCGGCCTCCTTCAGGCTCTCGGCGATCGCCTTGACCTGGTCGACCTCCCGGGCGGCGTCGAGGGCTGCGCGCAGCTTTTCGACATCTTTCCCTTCCGCCTCGTCGATCATCCGCTGCACCGCTTCCCGCCGCAGCGCTGGCGCCGGGTCGTCGGCGAACCCTGGCACGAGCGCCGCCGCCGCATCCGCATCCGCCCTGCGGACGAAATCGAAGGCTAGCCAGCGGGATTTTGGGCTGTTCGAGCGGTCGGCGAGGAACGCTTGCAGATCCGCCACCGGCAAGGTGCCCGCCGCCAGCGCCTCCGCCGCCACGGTATCCGCGGCGGAGCGCAGGTAGTTCGCGGGAATCGGCTCCGCCCCGTTGATCGCTTCCAGCATCCCGAGCAGCCCGCCCGCATCCTGCGCCGCCAAAGTGGACCAGGCCTCGGTCGCGGCAGCATTGCCC
>CAZKYJ010000084.1:0-11269 GCA_964556355.1 uncultured Verrucomicrobiales bacterium
CGAGTAGGTCTGGCTGGAGGCCGCCTCGGTCTCGCCCGTGTCGATCTGGTAGGCGCCGAGGCCGTGGAACTTGCCGGGGTTCTCCAGCGCGGGGGTGTAGCCCCTCCCCTTCTCGGTGATAATGTGGAGGATGACCGGATCGTCCTGGCTCTTGAGAAACTCGAACGAGCGGATGAGCGAATTGAGGTCGTGACCGTCGATCGGTCCGTAATAGCGCAGTCCGAACTCCTCGAAAAACACGCTCGGCAGGAGGAGGCTCTTGCCCCCCTGCTCGACCTTCCCCGCGAGCCGGCGGGCGCTCTTGCCCGCCACGCGCTCCAAGAAATCGGCCGCCTTATCGTGGAGGTGGGCGTAGGTCGGGCTCGTCGCGATCTGGTTAAAGTACTTGGCAATCGCGCCCACGTTTTTGTCGATCGACCACTCGTTGTCGTTGAGGACGACGATGAGGCGCTTGGTCGAGTGCGCGATGTTGTTGAGGGCTTCGAAGGTCGGACCGCAGGTGAATGCGGCGTCCCCCGCCACGCAGACGACGTGCTCGTCCCCGCCGGCCACGTCCCGCCCGACGGCCATGCCGAGCGCCGCGGAGAGCGCCGTCCCCGCGTGCCCCGCACCGTAGCAGTCATGCTCGCTCTCGGTGCGCAGGAGGAACCCGTTCAGCCCCTCGTAGGTGCGGATGGTGTCGATGCTGTCCCAGCGCCCGGTGAGCATCTTGTGCACGTAGCCCTGGTGGGAGACGTCGAAGAGGAAGCGGTCCTTCGGCGTGTTGAACACCCGGTGCATGGCGATGGTCAGCTCGACCACCCCGAGGTTCGGGCCGAGGTGCCCGCCGGTCTTGGCCAGCGAGTGGATGAGTCGCTCGCGGATCCGTTCGGCCAAGTGGTGGAGTTCGGCCTCCGGGATCGCTTTGACGTCCTGGGGTGAACGGATGGGCGCGTCGGCGGCGCTAGAAAAGTCGGATGTCATCTTTGCTTAATTTACTTGCCTTACTGGCGGGCTCGGAGCCGGCGGGAGATGGGGGAGCCGACTCGTCGAATGGGACCACCCGCTTCTCGCCATCACGACCGGCCGCCACCATCTCGATCTTGGCCTGCGCCTCCTCGATGCGGGATTGGCACAGCTTCAGGAGCCGGGTTCCGGTGGCATAGCCCTCCAGCAACTTCTCGAGTGGCACGCGGTCGCCCTCGAGATCGCGGACGATCGTTTCCACCTGCTCCATGGCGTCCTCGAAGGAGAGCGCTTCGTCGTTGCTGGAATCGGTTTTGTGAGGGTCGGCGGCGGGCATCTGAAATCTACGGGGTGGCCACTATCGGGGTGGCTGGCGCGCGTTCAACGCGAAATGCGGACAGATCGTCGCGGCGCGGATCGGTCCCGCGAGACGAGCATCACGGGATCGGTCGGCAGCTTCCGGCAGTTTGGCGGGTGCCGCTAAGGCCGGAAGGCCAGCGAGCACGCATGCGTTCACCGGGCGCCCCTACCCGTCCCACGCCCCGCTCTCGATCATGGCGTAAGCGTTGTGGTTATGGATGCTCTCGAAATTCTCCGCGGTGACTTTGAACCAGGTGATGTCCTCCTGGGCGTGGGCGCGGGCGGCGACGTTGCGCACGAGGTCTTCGACAAAGACCGGGTTGTCGTAGGCCGCCTCGGTGACGAATTTCTCGTCGGGACGTTTGAGGACGCTGTAAAGTTCCGAGCTGGCCGAGCGTTCGACGAGGGACACGAGATCCTCGATCCAGATCGGCTCGCGGAACCGAACGGAAAACGTGACGATACCACGCTGGTTGTGGGCGCCCCGGGCGCTGATTGCCTTGGAACACGGGCAGAGCGTGGTGACGGGAACCTCGACGGTGAGGACGAAGTCGGTGGCCGCCGCCGTGTCGTTGACCTCGAAGGTGACCGCGTAGTCCATGAGCCCTTTCTTGCCGGTGACGGGCGCCTTTTTCTCCAAGAAGAAGGGGAAGCGGAACTTGACGTGGGCGGTCTCGGCGTCCAGGCGCTCGCGGAGGCCGCGGGGGAGATCGACGATCCCCCGCACGTCGATGACCGGGCCGTGGGCGTTGAGCGCTTCGATGAACCGGCTCATGTGGGTACCCTTGTAGTGGTGGGGCAGATCGACGGCCATGGCCACGGTGGCGACCGTATTCTGCACCGCATTCGACTTATCCCGCACGCTGACCGGGTAGGACAGGTCGGAAACCCCGACGCGATCGATGGCGAGGCGGCGGTTGTCGGTCTGGCTCTGGGTATCGCTGAGCTCCTGCACGGGACTGGATGGTCGGATGAAAAGAAAAAAGGGTGCCACTCGGGCACCCTCGAAAAGAGCGGGCTAGACGCTCGGATTCTCGCCGCTGGGATCAGGGCATGAGATTGACGGCGCGGGCGCGCTTGATCTCACGGGTGATCTTGCGGTGGAGCTTGGCGGAGACGCCGGTGATGCGGCGGGCAAGGATCTTGCCGGTCTCGCTAGTGAACTTCGACAAAAAGTCGGGGTTCATGTAGTTGACCTTCTCAAGCGGGATGTCGTGGCGCCGGCGCGGCATACGACGGTTGGCCTTGCGGAAGGCGATGGCGCGTTCGGGTGTCTTCGGTTCCATGGGAATCAATCAGGAAAAATTAGCGGCGCTCGCGGTGCAGGGTGCGGCGTTTCAGGAAGTGGTTGAACTTCACTTTCTCAAGGCGTCCGGGCGTCAACAAGCTCTTCTTGTTACGCGTGGTGACGTATTGGGAGGGCGGTGCGCCTTCGGCTTTCGCCTCGGTGCACTCAAGGATGATAATGTCTCTCGGCATAGCGGGACGCGGATTCTAGGCTAATTTTTCTTCTTATCAACCGAATCTCCATCGGAATATTCGTTATTTTCGCCGTCGCCGCCCCCGTCGTCGAGTCCGAAGACTGAGCGCATCGGGCGCCGGTGCCCTCCCATCTGCTGCTCCCGCTCGAGCTGGGACTGGCATTCCACGGTGTAGCGGGCGAACGGGATCGCTTCCAGACGGGGTTGTCCGATCGGTTTGTCGGATGCCTCGCAAATGCCGTAGCGCCCCTCGTCTACCCTTTTGAGCGCCTCTTCGATCTCGTAGAGGGCGTCCTGTTCCTTGGAGAGGAGGTTGAGGGCGAAATCCCGGTCGTAGGCGTCGCTCCCGGCATCGGCCTGGTGCATCCCGAAGGCAGAGGAATCCGCGCCCTCGGCATGGTTTCGCAGGTTTTCGCGGGTCACTCCGGCCATCTGATCCATAAGGGTGTCCCGGAGTTCGAGCAGCTTCTGCTGCTGCTTCTTCGCGAAGGCGGTGATCTTAATCTTCTTCGGGGCTGGCGCTTTGGAATTGCCGTTCCCGTTGACCGCTGCCTTTTTGGGCGCCGCTGCCTTCCGTTTGGTGCTCGCGGCCTTTTTCGCCGTTGTCTTTTTCTTTGCTGGGGATTTTGCCATGGGAAGTAATGGTGGCGCCGCTGTTGCAACGCATTCAAAACGAAAGGGTTAGATCTTTACTCGGGAGTCCGAGGTCTCCCGTAAGACCCCCAAAGCAGTGGAAAAGCGCCCCTTTTTAATCACGGAACGCCCTGTCCGCAAGATCAAAAGGAACCTTTGCCGGTCCCCCCGGCTACGATTCGGGAACCGCCGCCTCGGCAGGAAGATCGAGCGGCCAGAAGACGGGGATGAGCACGCTCGCGATGATCCACAAGATGACCGCCAACGGAATCCCCACCCGAGCGAAGTCGGCAAACTTGTAGCCGCCCGCCCCGTAGACGAAGGTGTTGGTCTGGTATCCGATGGGGGTGGAGAAGCTGGCGCTCGCCCCGAACATGACCGCGACGACCAACGGGCGTGGATCGACACCGAGGGCGACGGCCACCCCGATGGCGATCGGGGTGAGAAGGGCGGCGACGGCGTTGTTGCTGATCACCTCGGTGAGGACGGCAGCCAGCAGGTAAATGATCGAGAGCACCACCATCGGCCCGAAGCGCCCGAAGACCTCGACGGTCGAGAAGGCGACCGTTTCGGCGAGCCCCGTGACCTGCAGCGCCCGACCGAGGGCCAACATTCCAAAAATGAGGAAAATGACCTTCCACTCGACCGATTCGTAGGCCTCGTTCACGTCGATGGCACGGGTCGCGAGCACCAGGAGCACGGCGCCCAGCGCGATGACGAGCAACGGGAGGATCTCGAAAGCACCGAGCACCATGAACAAGCCGAGCGCCCCGAGGGCGATCGGGGCTTTCGACCGGCGGAACGGGCGCTCTTTGGGCTTGCTGAGGTTGACGAAGTCCCGCTCGGCGAAGAGCTGGTTCATCCGCACGACCGGCCCCTCGACCAGCAAGGTGTCCCCGAAGGCGAGTTTCACGTCCTCGAAGCGGTCGCGCAGGTTCTCCCCGCGCCGGTGGACGGCCAAGATGATGACACCGTAGCGCTGTCGAAACTGAAGTTCCTTGAGCGTTTTGCCCAAGAGCCGCGAGCGGGGACCGATCATGCCTTCCATGAGGATGGCGGACTCGGTCTTCACCTTCTCCAGCCCGAACTCGCCCCGGTGGCCGACCTCGATCCCTTCCGCCTCTTTCAGGTCGAGCAGTCCGGAGACGCGGCTTTTGAAGGTGAGCCGGTCGCCCGCTTTGAAGATCGTCTTGTCGAGTGCCTCCTGCAGGCGGTAACCGTTGCGTCGCACCTCGATGAGCCGGAGTTCGCGCATCTTGGCTAGCTTGGTATCGACGAATTTTTTCCCGTCGAGCGGTGACCCCTCGGCCACCGTCGCCTCGCTGAGGAACTCCCTCCCCTCCTCGGCTTCGAACATCGTGGACAGCGTGATCCGGTCGGGGAGGAGCTTCCGCCCGAACGTCATGAGGTAGCCCACCGTGACGACGGCGAAGACGGCGCCGAGCTTGGTGATCTCGAACATGCTGAACGGTTCGAGGCCGGCGATCCCATCGTCCCGTCCGGCGTCCCCGGCGATGCCGGAGGCCAGCACGTTCGTGGAGGTTCCGATGATCGTGCAGGTGCCGCCCGCGATGGCGGCGTAGGAGAGCGGGATGAGGAATCGCGATGCCGTGAGATCAAGTTTCCGGCAGAGCGAGAGCACGATCGGCATGAGCACGACCACCACCGGCGTGTTGTTGACGAACGCCGAAAGCGGGATGACCAGCAGCATCATCACGATAAGAATCCGGCTCTCCGTTTTGCCCGCGACCTTCTCGAACCAGTGTCCCATGGCCTCGATCGTCCCCGTGCGCTCCAGCGCCCCGCTGAGGATGAACATGCAGGCGATGATCATCGGGGCGCTCGTCCCGAAGACGGCGAGCGCATCTTCTTCGTTGAGAATGCCGGTCAGCAAAAGCAGCACGAACGCGCCCATGGCCACGATGTCCGGCGAGAACCACTCCCGGAGGAAGGCCACGAACACGAGCACCACCAGCACGCCCACAAAGACCTGCTCGCGCATCTCCCAAACTTGCTGGAAAAACTCACCCATCCCTCCTACTCTCTAGCTCCCTTCCCGGGTTCCGCATTCTCCATTCCAAAATCCCTCAAAAAAAAGGCTGTGTCCACGCTCCTCATCGCCCTCGGCTCGCTCGTCCTTTACCTTGTCGCCTACCACACCTACGGCAAGTGGCTGGCGCGGAAGATCTTCCGGCTCGACCCCGAGGCCGCCGTCCCCAGCGTGGCACTGGCGGACGACTCGGATTTTGTCCCGACCAGCAAGGGCATCGTCTTCGGCCACCACTTCACGAGCATCGCCGGGACGGGACCCATCGTCGGCCCGGCCATCGCCGTGCTCTGGGGGTGGCTCCCGGCGCTCCTCTGGGTGCTCTTCGGGTCGATTCTCGTTGGCGCAGTCCATGACTTCGGGGCGCTCATCGTCTCGATGCGCAACCGCGGCCAGACGGTGGGAGACATCGCCGGGCGCCTGCTCAACCCGCGCGTCCGGCTCCTCTTTCTTCTCATCCTTTTCATGGCGCTGACCATCGTGTTGGCCATCTTCGGCCTCGTCATCGCGGTCGTCTTCCAGCAGTATCCCGCCAGCATCTTCCCCTGCCTCGTGCAGATCCCCATCGCGGTCGGCATCGGGGTCTGGCTCCACCGCAAAGGCGTCAACCTGCTCGTCCCTTCGGTCCTCGCGCTGGGCGTGATGTATCTCAGCGTCTACTTCGGGGATGTCGGCCTCCTCCGAAGCTTCAATGAGACACTGGCCGAGATGTCGCGGCTCCAGTGGGTCATCGCGCTGCTCGTCTATTCCTACGTGGCATCCGTCCTCCCCGTCTGGTCGCTGCTCCAGCCGCGCGATTTCATCAATAGCCTTCAGCTGATCTCCGCGCTCGGCCTCATCGTCATCGGCCTGGTGGCGGCGGCCCTGCTCGGCGGGGCTCCGATCAGCGAGGGCGGAGCCAAACCCGCGCTGGAGATCGTCGCCCCGATGGTCGATATCGAACCGTCGGGCGCCCCCCTGCTCATCCCGTTCCTCTTCATCACCATCGCCTGCGGGGCCATCAGCGGCTTCCACTGCCTCGTCTCCAGCGGGACCTCGAGCAAGCAGTTGAAGAACGAGGCCGACGCCCAGTTCGTCGGCTACGGCTCGATGTTGACCGAGGGGTTTCTGGCGGTGTTAGTCATCCTGGCGTGCGTGGCGGGGCTCGGGCTCGGCATCCCGGAGATCGTCGCTGGCGAGGCGACCGGCAACACCTTGCTCGGGCAGGCGGCGTGGGAAGCACGCTACAGTTCCTGGGGCGCGGCGGGCGGGCTCGCCGCGAAGGTCGGCGCTTTCGTCGACGGGGCGGCCAACTTCATCGCCGCCCTCGGCATCGCCCCCGCCTTCGCCATCGCCCTCATGGGGGTGCTCGTCGCCTCGTTCGCCGCCACCACGCTGGATACCGCCTGCCGCCTCCAGCGCTACGTCGTGCAGGAACTTGCCGCGACCTTCTCCTTCCGCCCGCTCATGAACAAGCATGGGGCGACCATCTTCGCCATCGCCATCGCCATCGCCATGGCCGCCATCCCCTCGGCGCCGGGCGGCACGCCCGGCACCGGTGGCCTCATCCTCTGGCCCCTCTTCGGCGCCACCAACCAGCTCCTCGGCGGACTCGCCTTCCTCGTCATCGCTTTCTGGATGTGGCGGCGGAAACTGCCGGTCTGGTTCGTCGTCGTCCCGACCATCTTCATGCTCGTCCTGCCCGCCTGGGTCATGCTCTACCAAATTTTCGTCAAAGCCGTGGGCAGCGAGCAGAGCTGGCTGGCCAGCGGCAACTACCTCCTCGCCGGGATCGGCCTCGCCACCCTCGCCATGGAAGCCTGGATGGTGGTCGAGGCCATCCGCGCCTGGCCGAAGGCCAGGGGCGTGTTGGAAGCGGAACTCCCCCCACTCCCGGCCGGTTCCTCCTGATTCACGAGCGCGAACCAGGTCGGGCGCACCGGCACCTGGAGGCCGCCCGGCCGGCCGATCGTCCCCCGCCGCGACGGTAGGGGTGGCGTCGAGATCACGCGGGAATCGGGTTCCGGCGTCCCTTCCCAGCCGGGCGACTCGTTTGACCTCCCTCCCTGCCGCGCGACGTCCGCCTACCAAATTGGCACGGTGGCTGCTCCTTCCCGGCGGGGTCTCGCCCCTTGGCCGTCGGGTTACCGGCGAAGGTTCGAACCGCAATGAACCATGAACGAATCGGACTGCTCACTCGCGCGGTTATCGGGGCTAGCGGTCGGGGATCACTGCCGCCCACCCCTGGCACCCACCCGCCCCGCCGATAGTCGAAAACGACCCGAGCCCCTTCGGCCGAAGGTCTTGGCAAAGTTTTTGGAGGTCGACGGAGAACGCTTTCCCATCAGGGGCGTCACCTACGGAAGCTTCAAGAAGAATAGCCAGGGAGAACCCTTTCCCGAGTTCGGAAGGCTACTCGACGACTTCTCCCGCATGAGCGAGAACGGGATCAACCTGGTGCGCTTTTACGATCCCCCTTCCGAGCGGATCGCCGATGCCGCGGATCGGGAGGGACTCAAGCTGATGGTGGACGTGTGTTGGGGCCCCCGCGGGAGGGAGCTCCGCGAACCGGAGACGCTAGAATCGATGTTCGCCTACACGCGGGAGAACTCGCGCCGGCTCGCGGGGCATCCGGCCATGCTGCTCTACTCGCTGGGCAACGAAATCCCTCCCCTCACCGTCCGCTGGTACGGCCGCCGCCAGATCGCCAGCTTCCTCAAGCGCCTCCACCACATCGTCAAAGAAGCCGATCCGGACGCCCTGGTCACCTACGTCAACCATCCGCCCACCGAACACCTCGACCCGCTCCTCGACTTCCTCGACGTCGTCAGCTACAACGTATATTTCGAGGATCCCAATCCGTTCCGAGCCTACCTCGCCCGCCTCCAATCGATCGCCGGCTCCCGGCCGGTCTTGCTGGCGGAACTCGGACTCGACTCGACAAGGAACGGCGAAGCATCCCAGACCGAGTTCTTCCGGACCTACCTCCCCTCAGTCTACGACAAGGGACTGTGCGGTGCGATCGCCTACAGCTGGACCGACGAGTGGTCGATCTTCCAGGAGTCGATCGACGGCTGGGGCTTCGGGCTCACCACCGCCGATCGGACCCCGAAGCCGGCGCTCCAGGAGATCCGCACAATCTATCGGCAAGCCGGCGGGCTCCCATCCTCGCGCGACTTGCCGAAGGCCTCGGTCATCGTGTGCACCTACAACGGGCGCGGCACCCTCGAGGCCTGCCTCCGCTCGCTGAGCCAGCTCCGCTACCCCGACTACGAAGTCATCGTGGTGGACGACGGATCCTCGGTCCCCGCCAAATCGATCGCCGACCAGTTTCCCGTTCGCTACTACCTCCAGCCGGAGAACGGCGGACTCTCGCGGGCGCGGAATTTCGGGATGGAGGTGGCCGGAGGAGAGATCGTCGCCTACATCGATGATGACGCAGAGGCGGATCCCGACTGGCTCTACTTTCTCGTGACCGCCCTGCTGGACAACGGTGCCGCCGGCGTCGGCGGCCCCAACCTCCCCCACCCGTCTGACGGGTTTGTCGCCCAGTGCGTCGACCAGTCCCCCGGCAACCCGATCCACGTCCTCCTCGACGACGAGTCGGCCGAGCACGTGCCCGGGTGCAACATGGCCTACCGCAAACGGGCCCTCGCCGAGTTTGGGGGCTTTGACCCCTCCCACCGGATCGCCGGCGACGACGTCGACGTCTGCTGGAAAATCTTGACCCGAGAAGCCGAAATCGCCTTTAGCCCCGCCGCGATTGTCTGGCACCACCGGCGACCGACCATCGGCCGCTTCCTTCGCCAACAGCGCTCCTACGGTGCCGCGGAGGCCCATCTCGTCGCACGCCACCCCGGACGGTTCAACCTCCTCGGGTATGGGGCGTGGCAGGGGCGAATCTACGCCTCGCAGTACTCGAACTGGCTCGCCGAAAAGCTTTCGTTATTCGGACGATCGAAGGTCTACCAGGGGCGCTTTGCCGGGGCGTCGTTCCAGTGCATCTACCACCCGCGCCCTTCGCACACGCTCGCGTTCGCCACCGGCCCCGAGTGGCTCGTTCTCACGCTGCTCTTGACCGCTAGCGCCGTCGTGGCCGCCGCCAGCACGTCTCCCATCCTCACCGCCACCTACTCCACCGCCGTGGTCGCCCTCGCCTCGGTTACCGGCGTGGCCGCCCTCGGCGCAGGACTTCACGCGGCCGACGTCAAGCGGTGGGATGGGGCTAGAAAACGGCAAGGGGTTCTCATCGTCGCCTTCCTGAGCGTTGCGCAGCCCCTGGTGAGAATGGTCGGCCGCCTCCGCGAGACGGCCAAATTGCGCCTCCGCGGAAAGAAGTCCCCCTTTCAATCGATTGGCTACCTCTGGGGAAACCTGGAGAAACGGGAACGTTGGCTGGAACTCATGCAGCGCCAGTTCCGCGCCTGCGGATGGGTCGCGGTGCCATCCGACGACTGGGCGGTGGCCGACCTCGATATCGTCGGCCCGGGTCCCGTGCGGGCGACCGTCTGCACGACTTTCGAGGAGGTACTCAACGCTGGCGATCAACACCTGCGCTTCCGGATAGTCGCACGCAACCGTCCTTGGGCGACCGCACTGGGTCTCGTCTTCGCCGTGGGCGTGCCCGCGAGCTTCCTCCATCCGACCACCGTCCCGCTCGCCCTCGTCTCCGCCGTTGTCGCCCGCTATTTCCTCTTGTCCGGGCGGCATGTCACCCGCGCGATCTCGCATATCGCCTTTGAATGTGCCGCCGCCCTCGACATGCCACGTGCCGAAGAACCAGCGGCCGACGCCGGGAGGACCGGGTGAGATGAACCGGCTCTTCGCACATCTCAGCGCCGCTCCCGTGCAAGTCGCGATCGGCACGGCCCTTCTCCTGATCGCCACCGGTTTGGAACTCCTTCAGCCGTGGCCGGTCAAATGGCTTATCGATTGCGTGCTCGGCGACCAGCCGTTCCCACCGGCCTTGAGCTCGCTCTGGGCGCGGCTCCCGATCGTCGGACCCGTCGGCCTCGCGACGGCGCTCGCCGCGTTCGCGCTCGGTTTTGCTGCCGCCAACCGGATCGTCCTCGCCTTCGCCCAGCAGCAGCTCATCACCGCTGGAAACCGGATGGTGCTCCGGCTCCGCCGGAAGACCATCAACCATCTCATGCGCCTCTCCTTGAAGTTCCACGACCGCTCGCGGATTGGCGATCTCCTCTACCGCGCGGCCTACGACACCCAAGCGCTCCAGTCGATCCTCACCGGCGCGGCCGTTCCGCTCGTCACCGGCACGCTCACCTCGGTCGGGATCGTGGCCGTGATGTTGAGCGTCGATGTCACCCTCACGGCCGTCGCCCTGGTCACCGCCCCCACGCTCGCCCTGCTCATCGGATTCTTCGGCAGGCGGATCGAAAGCCAGTCGCGGAAGCTGCACGAGAGCGAGTCCCGGCTGGCCTCGGACATCCAGGAGTCGCTTTCGTCGATCCGCACCATCCAGGCTTTCACCCTCGAACTTTTCACCGACCAGCGGCTCGGTCGCCAGACCGACGACTGCTTGAGGCGCAACCAGCGCAAAACGGCCACCGAGCTCGCGTTTTCTTCGGCGGTCGGGATCGTGATGGCGGCGAGCGCGTCCGCCGCACTCATCTTCGGGACCGTCGCCGTCGTCGAGGGACGCCTTTTGGTCGGGGACATCGTCCTCTTCCTCTCTTACCTATCGATGCTCTACGCCCCCATGCAGGCCCTCACGGGATGCGCTTCCACCGCGCGTTCGGCCGCCGCACAGCTGGACCCGCCGGTGCGTGGCGTGGTGGTCGCCAGCCCGGCCAATCCGACCGGGACG
>CAZKYJ010000085.1:0-11235 GCA_964556355.1 uncultured Verrucomicrobiales bacterium
CGTTGGATTGACGATGCCCATGTCCATGCCGGCTTGGATGCCGTGGTAGAGGAAAGCCGAATGCATGGCCTCGCGCACCTTGTCATTTCCGCGAAAGGAAAACGACACGTTGCTCACGCCACCGCTCACCTTCGCCCCGGGAAGGTTCTCTTTGATCCAGCGGGTGGCCTCGATGAAATCGACGGCGTAGTTATTGTGCTCGTCCATCCCGGTGGCCACGGTGAGGATGTTCGGATCGAAGATGATATCCTCCGGTGGAAAGCCGACCTCGTCGACGAGGATGCGGTAGGCGCGCTCGCAGATACGGATCTTATCGTCCTTGGACGCGGCCTGCCCTTCCTCGTCGAAAGCCATGACCACGGTGGCCGCTCCGTAGTGCATGATCGTGGCCGCCCGCTCGCGGAAGACGTCCTCACCCTCTTTGAGCGAGATCGAGTTCACGATCCCCTTGCCCTGGAGGATCTTCAGCCCGGCCTCGATGACCTCCCACTTGGAGGAATCCACCATGATCGGCACCCTGGCCACGTCCGGTTCGGCGGCGAGCAGCTTGAGGTACTTGACCATCATCTCCTCGCCGTCGATGAGCCCCTCGTCCATGCAGACGTCGATGACGTTGGCACCGTTCTCGACCTGTTGCCGCGCGATGGAAACCGCCTCCTCGAGCTCGCCCGACTTGATGAGCTTGGCGAAACGCGGCGAGCCGGCCACGTTGGTACGCTCGCCGATCATCAAGAAGTTTTTCGTCTTGTCGTGGTTGTAGGCTTCCGACCCACTGAGGCGCAGGATCGGCTCCAGCTCGGGGGCGACGCGCGGGGCAAAGCGCTCGGCCGCCTTGGCGATGGCCGCGACGTGCTCCGGGGTGTTCCCGCAGCAGCCGCCCACGAGATTGACCAGGCCGTCGCCCGCGAAATCCGCGATAAACTCGCCCATATCGTCGGGCAGGAGGTCGAACCCGGTCGGGGCGAGCGGGTTCGGGAGCCCGGCGTTCGGGTAAGCCGAGACGGCGGAGCCGGCCACGCTGGCGAGCTCGCTGAGGAACGGCTTCATCAGATCCGGCCCGAGCGAGCAGTTCAGCCCGACAGCCAGCGGGTCGACGTGGCGCACGGCGTTCCACAACGCCTCCACCTTTTGCGCCGAGATCATGGTCTCCCCGCCGAGCCCGACGGCCGCCGAAACGATGATGGGCAAAAGCACGCCGTCTTGCTCGAAGACTTCCTGGATGGCGACGAGCGCCGCCTTGGCGTTCAGGGCATCGAAAATGGTCTCGACCATCAGGATGTCGCAGCCGCCCGCGATGAGCGCCCGTACCTGCTCGCGGTAGGCGCGCGCCACCTGGTCGAAGGTCACCGTGCGGAAGCCCGGATCCTCGGCGTCGGGCGAATTTGTCAGCGAGACGGTGAGCGGCCCGATGGCACCGGCAACGTAGCGCTTTCGCCCGGTGTCCGACCCGATCCGATCGGCCCAGTAGCGGCACTGCTTGGCGGACTCCAGATTGATTTCCCACGCGAGTTCTTTGAGGAATGGGACGCCGAGCACCTCGCGCTCGAAGAACTCAGGATCTTTCCGTCCCCTCCCGGTCTCCCTCGGGTCTTCGACAAAGAACTCGCTCTGGGCGAGGGTGGTCGCCGAGAAGGTGTTCGTCTCGATGATGTCCGAGCCCGCCTCAAGGAAGCGCTTGTGGATGTCGCCGATGATGTCCGGGCGCGTTAGCGAAAGGATGTCTCCGTTGTTGAGCAGGTCTTTTTCATTATCGCGGAACCGGTCGCCGCGCGCCGCCGCCTCGTCGAGCCCGTAACCCCGGATCGTCGTCCCCATCGCCCCGTCCAGCACGAGGATGCGATCCCGCATCGCCGCCTTCAGCTCCCGTCCGATTTCACTCTCTTTCCGCTCGTATGGCATGCGGCCACCCTATCGCGGTGCCGCGGGTGTTCAAGAACATATCAACAAATCGTGATATGTTGATGGGATAGTTCTCGCTCAGATTTAGGAACGATACAATTGTACTGTTTCTAAATTGCGAAGCCGGCGGGGTCAGCGGATGCGGCACGGGTAGACGGCGGCGGCGGTGACGGCGAAGAATCCGCCGGCGCACCGGGCGGCGGCGAGAGCGATGGGGCGCTCGGGGATGAGGCCGCTGGACTGCTGGGCGATGCGTCCTTGACGGGGATCGAAGATGACGAGGTAGCGTTCGCCAGCAAGAATGAGATTTCCCGAGCGCTCGAAGCACGGGCGCGGGGTGCCCCCGGCTGTGGGGAGGGTGACGGGATCGTCCGCCCAGTCGGAGTCGCCCCGAACGAGGACGGCCTCGTCGTTTTCGAGGACGGCGACCAGGCGGAAGGCAGCGAGCGGTGGCGAGGCGATGAGGGAGATGATGCGGGCTGGAAGCGCCTTGATTTCGATCTGATCCCGCCAAACACGAACCAGCAGATCCCCGAGAGCGAGCACGACCTGGCCTCTCTGCGCGACCATGGGTACGAGGCGCCGGAGCCCGTCTTCGAACATGACGCCGAACTCTTTCGGCACGTAGTCGAGGATTGTGGTTGCGAACGTCCGCTCTCCCGCGTCGTGGGCGTTGACCAAGAGCTCGCCCTGGTGGTGGCGGAGGCTATGGGCGCAGCCATTCTCGTCGTAGCACAATCCGATAACACCTGCGATAACGTCAATCCCGAGGCGGTCGGGGCGTTGAAAGGTGAGCCCGGAGGCGAGCACGGCACCGCAGCCGCGGTCGATTTTGCTCGGGATCATCGTCAGCCGCAGGGGCGCGGCGAGCGAGTCGATTGGGATCTCGTGTTCCAGGCGTGGTTCGTCGTGCCGCAGATCGATGAGTCGCATGGTGTCCGGGTCTGCTGTGGAGCAGAAGAGGTAGACGCCCTGCGGGTGCGGTTCGGCTTGGAGAATCCGCTTCATCCCGGCGAACCGGTTGGCCTGACCGATCTCTATCCGCAGGGATTCGATGGTACCGCGAATCGGCGTGGCGGGCGGACGCTCTCGTCCCTGCGACTGCTGATAGAGGTTCCCGTCTCGCCCGAGCAATCGATCGTTCCGATTTCCTCGAACCACCGCTCCGATGAACGTGTCTCGCGCGGTCGTCCCCCCAGAAGCGAGGGCGAGCCCGGCGACGCGGCGGGATTCGTCGGCGGCGAAATCCCGCAGTGCCGGATCGCCCTCTCCCGTGCCGATATCGGAGAGCAACCCGGCCAATTCCGCCAGCTTGGTCGTCGGTGCTGGCACGGAACGGAGTTCGATGAACCGGCGGCGAGCGCGTTCGGGAGATTCCGACGCGAGCAGTTCGGTTTCGCGCTGGAGGCATCGGGTTGCCTGCTTGGAACCGGGCCAAGCGTCGTGGAGGAGGGAGCGCTCGGCCGAATTCCCAGACAGCTTTGATCCCGCGATTCTCGCCGCCTCGAACGGTTCGTCTTTGGCCAGGTGAGCATCGATGGCATCCTGATAGGACTGCGCGGCCTCGGTTGTCCGACCGAGTTCGGTGAGCAGATCGCCGAGGACGAGGTGCTCACCCAGATCGCGGTAGAGCGCGACCGCCTCCTCGAAGAGTCCGCCGTCCCGAAAACATCCCGCCGCAGAACGGGCGTCATGGATCTGGTCGCGGTAGAGGATGGCGGCCTCGCGGTAGTGGCGCCCCGAGCGGAGCGCGGCGGCGGCGGCGGGGAGATCTTCGAGAAGGTGGGCGAAGATGTAGGCTGCCCGGCGGTGGTTCCCCCGGTCCAACTCCCGCTGCGCCGCCGCCCGGTATCTGGCGATGAGCCGCCGCTCGATCTCCCGCGGCACGTCCCAGTGGTCGCCGGGGCGCCCGCCGCCGAGTTTGCCCAACGAGAAGTCGAGGTCGCGCTTCCCGAGCGTGTCCCCAGGGGGCGCCTTTCCCCAATTGCGCTCGCCGCCCCGGACCGGCAGGGCGTAGCGCAACCCCTCGTCGGGATCGTCGCGCAGCAGGTCGAGCAGGCGGTTCAGCTCGCGGTTCCGCCGGGACTGGCGGTCGATCACGTCGGACGCCCACCGGTCGAGGTGATCGACCACCGTCCGCTTGGTTTTGTTAGGATCAGTCGGTGCCAGCCCGGTGAGGAACTTCGCCATCCGCGCCGCCACCAAGGTCACGCCGGATCGAAATTCTTTCCGGCCCGTAGGATTCGGAACCCCCTCGATCGCCCGGTCGCCGATTTCCTCCCCGGCCTCGCGCAGTTGCTGCTCGGCATCGGGTGCATCGGCGTGGACATGAATCGCACGGAGCTTGGTATTGAACGGGTCCGCGGTGCGGGCATGCCCCCACCCTGCCGACGCGTCCTCGTCGATGGGCAGCTCTAACAAACCCGCCAAGGTGCGTGCACCGCCGGGATCGAATTCGAGCAAACCGGCGGAGGGGTGGAAAAAGTGGATGCCATCCCTGGGGAGCAGCCGGTCGAGGTCACCCGGCTCCAGCGGCGGATCGAGCTGTGCACCAAGCGGGAAAAAGAAATCGTGCCCGGCGATTTGGGTGAGCGGGATGCCACCACGGATGCAATCCGGACCAACGACGAGTAACCCTACTGGTTGGGAACTGCCGAGCGCGGAGGGCACGGGGAAAAGCCGGGAGTCGGCCGCGCCGCCCGATGCGACCAGCGCATCGACCCAGGCACCGGTGTCCGCCCCCGGCAAGAAATAGGCGGGGACCGGCGCGTCGGGCTCACGCCGGCACGGTCGCAACTGGACGGTCAATGGGTTCATGAGGCGGCTTCCCGGGCGATCGTTTCGACTTGCTGACGGAGATCCTCTCCGACCATGATGCGACCGTCAAAGTAGCGATGGGACTCGGTCGCGGAGCCCGCGCGTGTCCAGATCGGGATTTGTTTTTCCTCCCCCACAAGCACCATGCTCACTTCGGGAAGCCTCGAATCTCCGGAGACGAGGTGCAAAAAGCCGTTGCGATCGAGAAACGCGCTAACTCCCCCTGGGCACCGGGCGATCCTCAAGTTCAGCGCACCGACATGCACCGGCGTATTCTCAACATCTCGGAATGCCGTGAAGGCGACCCCTTCCGGCTTTTTTCCGTTCCTGAGCCTAAATGATCCAGACCCGTACCAGATACGGTGATAGCTTCCTTTGCCGGTACGCAGATAGAACATCCCGTCGGCGGTGGCTCCGATGGCGGCAAAGCTTTGGCGAACGTTGGGCGAGGAGTCCGAAGCCGCGGCTATATCTGGCTCGGCGAGGCGGAGTACACTCGACCGAGTCGTCTGACACGAGAAGTCCCCGGGGAAGGCCATGGTGTAGGTTTCACGAACGCCCGGTCGATCGACGACGATTCTCCGACCGTCCGCCGAGATCGCTTTCACCTCCCCGTTGCCGCCGTGCTTGGCGGATGTTTTAGGCCCGATCACGCAGGGCCCTCCTTCGCCTTCTATCCCCCATAGCGAACTATGACCGATAACGTGCCAGACGGCTCGAAAGCCACCGACGTCGTTGCCTGCGTGCCGGTATTCGAAGCCACCCTGGGAAGGATGGAGCTCGCACCAGAAACTTTCACCCAACCTCACGAACGGCCCCCAGCCGCACGTAATCGACTCATCTCCCATCGTTGCCACCCGCCTCCCGTCACCGAGCGCGATCGCATCCACCCTGTCATTCCAAACGAGCCTCAGGACACCACCAGACTCGTAGGAATGGATCGGTATCCCCAAGTTTAGATCTACTTCCAGTTTCAGGTGACGAGTGCTGTGAGTCGCCTCGTTCAGATCGTGCATCTCCAAGGTCGCCCCGGCCTTTTCTCCGTTGGATTTTATGTGGAGCCGCCCGACCCAGCGCGGGTTGACTGCCCCATCGATACCGAGCCAGGCCAGCCGCCCCGGAATATCGTGGCTGGAGAGCAAGCGGGCTCCGGCACCTGGCTTGTCCCAATAGAGCAGGCGTCCATCTCTCGGAACAGCCGCGAAAACATCCGCGTGGGAGCACTTGACGACGCGACCGTTTTCGTAAAGCGAGGACGCGATAGGATAGGAGATCCGCAACGGGGTTTCCGGCATCGCGTAAAACTCTGGGAGTTCCGTTTCGGTTGTCTTGGGGGACTCGTGATCGAGAGCAAGTTCCGCGCTAGCTACCTCCCTCCGCCCGGCAATCCCGACCGACCAGAGCGTGTATCTCCCCTCGGCATCGACGGTTGCGATGTGGAAATGCCGGTCGCGGAAGGATTCGCCAGCAGCGAGGAAATCGGAATCCTCGATGGCGTGGGAGTGGGTGATGAGGACGAGGTCGGCGTTCGCGGCGGCACGGGATTCGGCCAGAAGTTTGGCCCACGGATTTGCCGGATGGATAGCGGCAGTCACGGTAGCCAGATGCTTGAGCACCCCGTCGCGATCCTGCAGGGAGAACGGTTCTGGCGAGTTGCTCTTGGCGGTCGGGGCGAAGGCGGAGACGGTCTCGATTTCGTCGCTCGAAGCGGCGAAGGCGAGCGCGACCGAGGTGGCGAGGAGCCGGGGCTTGCCCCAGAGGCGGATGCCGTTATCGACGAGGAGGACGCGGTGCCGCGCGGGCGCTTTCGGTGGGCTTTCGCGGCGCAGGTAGAGCGCCTCATTCATGGCGATGCGCACGCTGAGCGTCAGGTCGTCGAGGGCGAGTTCGCTGGCGAGGAGGCGGTCGAGCTTGCCGCGGTTGCTCACATCGCTGAACCCGCCGAGCGGGAGGTCGTCGGGGGCAGAGGGCGGCTTGGGCAGCTGGGTCACACCGGCGAGCTGGCGAGCCATCTCGCCGATCATGCGGAGGTCGGGATCGGTGTCCTCGCACAGCTGGTCGATGAGCGGGCGCACCGGGACGACGTCCGCAGGATCGGGTAGTGTTTCGATGCCGGCGGCGATACGGTTGCGTAAGCCTGGCTCTGAGAGCTTGGGGAACGCGCCCAGGAGCGCTCCGACGGCGGCCGCGAAGCGGGTGGTCTCCTGTGCGGGATCGGTCGCCCCGGCAACCTGGAGGGCGAGCATGCGCTCCGGCGCGTGGCGGGCGAAGCAGCGGGCGACGAGGCCGTCCGTGAACGCTTCGAGAATCGCGGGCGCGACGGCGTCGGGTTCGCCCCCGGTTTCGAAAAGCTGCTCGGCGAGCACGGGTTTAACGGCCAGAGGATGGCGCAATTCGGCCGGGAGTTGATGGATGGCGTGTAACCCGTCGCCCAGCGCCTCGCCCCAGCGCTCGGGCAGCCGATTGGCCAACCGGTCTTGCTCCAAGGTGTCTCGGTACTGCCAGACGTAGGCGCAGCGGGACGCGCCGCTGCCCCAGGAATCCCGGCAGGCCGCGAGGAAGAGGAGGACGGCTCCGAACGGGGGGAGACCGAAGGGCGTGAGCGCGCGAAGCACGAGTTCGATCTCTTCGTGGAAGGCGATCACTTCGCCGTCCGGCCACTCGGCGGCATCGCCCGCCTCCGACCAGCGCCAAAACCCGTGGGGTACCGGACTGAAGTAGAAGGCGGATACCCGGTCAATGGAGTGATCTTGCGGCGCGGGATTCATGGCTCGGTAGCGCGGAGATTGGCGCGATTCGCGGGCACGAAGAGTTCTCCTGGCAATCGGAGCGGCGGGGCAGCCGGATCGAGGAAAGCGATAAGATCGCCGGTCCGGGCAGTGGCGGCGCGGCGGAGGGCAGCGGCGGGAATCTGCGGGGTCCAGGCAAAGCCGAGCGGGCACGCGACGCCATCGACGACCGTGAACCGTTGGCCGGGCACCGCCGGGAGCGGTTGGCCCGCGACGAGGGCATCACCGGTGGAGGACACGGCGAAGCGCAACGGCTGGAGCCGGATTTCCGGCGCGCGAATCCCCCACTCGTAGAAGGCCGAGAACTCGCACCGCAGCAGGCCCGCGGGGGCACCACCCGCCGCCGGCCGTAACCGGACGCCTACCGGTTCGACCGGGATACCGGCGGCAGCGATCGGAGGAAGGGACACGGGGGGGAAACTGGTGAGGGGTTGCCACGGCAGGCAGTCAGGGACATCGGCGGTGGGCACCGTGTTGCCGGGTGCGACCATCGTTCCTGCTGCGGTGATCCGCCCGCGCAGGGTGGTATCGAGCGCGAGTAACGCATCGTTCATCTCACCGGGTCCCCGCAGCCAGAACGCGGCACCACCGGGCTCGCGGGCGATCTCCAGTCCAACGACCGTGCGCAGGCGGGTCACCGACCGGAGCGCGTCGGGCGGCAGGCACAGGATCCAGCGTTGGGCGGTGGTCATGCCGATGCGCCCGGCTGGCCGATCCGCCGCGAGAGTTCGCCGACCCGGCTGGTCAGGAAATCGCGCGCCGTCGCATTTTGTACCCACTGCACCCGCTCGGCGAGAGTGGCCAATTTGTCGCGCGCCACGGCCAGTGCCGCCGCGCCCGGCTCTCCCTCCAGCGAAGTGCCGATGGCGTCGAGGTCGCGGCGCAGCGCTTCGGGATCGGGTGCCGCCGGGTTTTCGGCCTGCGGGTGGGCATCGAACGCATCGCTGCCCACGAACTCATCGACGATCCCGCGCAAGAGTTCGATCTGTTCTTCCAGATCCCAGACGTGGCGGAAAATCCAGAGGTCGCTGGTATTGGCGACGGTGCGCCCGCAAAGCAGTGCGCTGGCCGCGACCGGGCGCTGGAGCTTGACGGCCCGCCGGTCAGAGAGCGGCAGCCCGGCCTTGCGCAGCCGTCCGACCAAGCGGATGAAATCTTCGCCGACCGGAGCGAGATCGACCTCCGGCAGCCGGCGGTTGAGCGCGCGGATCTCTTCGACCGAAAGCGTGTCCACGCCCGCGTCCTCCCCTGCCCCGGCCAGCCGCGCCTCGCGCTCCCAGCCTTGGGCGAGCACCGCGCCGAGCTGGTCGTCTGCGACGTTATCGCTGCGCACGCGGAGCAGGAACCGATCGAACAATGCCCGCAGCGCTTCATCTTCGGGCAGGTGGTTGCTCGCCCCCACCGTCATGAGCAACGGCAGCCGCACGATCTCGCGCCCGCGCCGGAAAACCCGCTCGTTGAGCACGGAGAGAAGGCTGTTCAAGATCGCGCTGTTGGCATTGAGCAGCTCGTCGAGGAAGGCGATCGACGCCTCGGGGAGCATGCCCTCGGTATTGGTCTCAAGCACGCCCTCGCGGAGCTTGCGGATATCGAATGGGCCGAAGATTTCGTTCGGTTCGGTGAACCGGGTGAGCAGGTACTCGAACGTGCGGCCGTGGAGCCGGCGCCCGAGATCCTGGACGAGCGCACTTTTCGCCGTCCCTGGCGGCCCGAGGATGAAGAGGTTCTCGCCCGCGACGAGCGCGAGCCCTAACAGGTCAATAACCTCGTCTTTACCCACGAACGACCGCCGCATCGGCGCGAGAACACCGTCTAGCAACCGTCGCCCGACGTCCGCTGTCGCCCCGCGACTCCCAGATTCAATCATGGGTGCGACCCTCGTGGTCAGCCGCCTGCCGGTCAATCTCTCGCGCGAACTTCGGGGCGAGTTCTCCGTGCGCGCCCATCGCGGCGGCCACGGCTTCCCGCACTCGCGGATCGGCGAGGCGCGCGATGTCGCCACTGGCGATGACACGATCGACGTAGAGCATTCGCAACGCCGGCTGCCCCCAGAACCGGAGCGTTTCCCCAGGTGCCGGACACGCCTCGGCGATGCCGACCGACGAGAGCGGCCACGGGCGCACGAGTTCGGCCAGCGCTTCCACCAGCGGGTCACCCGATGCCGTTGCGCGCACCATTTTCACGAGATCGCCCACGAACGAAAACACGAGATCGGCACCGAAATCCGGGTCGCCTTCGCCGCCCACTGGCACCGCCAGTGAGAGGCCAGCGCGCACCTCGGCCTCTCCGAGTTCGCGGTTGATGTAGGCGAAGGTCGCAAAGTAGAACCGCTCGGCGGCCCAGCGCGAGACCTTGAGATCGGCGGTGGGGGAACCGGCCGCGAGCGTCCGGCCCAGGGCGAGCGCCCGCGCGGAAAGCTCCTCATCGACGCCGCATCCCTGGGCTACTTCGGGCACGTCCCCGATATCGGCGATCCCCTCGCCAAAGAGATGGCGCAGGAATGCCGCAAGCTGGGAATCGGTCGGAGGTGGTGTCGCGGGGCTCATGCAGTCGGAAGACAGTCGCCATCGCCAACGGCGAGGGCAACCGTCAGCTCGTGTTGCGGCACCCGAATATTTCGGTTTTCACGCGGGGCCGGTGGCGGTAGCGTCCAAGCCGCTACCCACCGTGAAGTATTTTTTCTATCTCTCCCTCCCGCTCTACGTGCTCGACCAGATCACGAAAGAACTCGTGGTGCGCCATTTTCAAGCCCCGGAGACCGGCATGATGCAGCCGGTTCCGGTGATCCCCGGGTTCTTCGACCTCGTCCGCGTCCACAACACCGGGGTGGCCTTCGGAAGCTTCAACGGGAGCGCGTGGGCGAACGTGGTCTTCGGCATCATCGCCTTGGTCGCGCTGGTCGGCATCGCCCTGTTCGCGCGCAAAGGCGCCTTTCCCACCCGGACGGCCAAGATTGCCGCCGCGCTGCTCGTCTCGGGGATCCTCGGCAATCTGACGGACCGGCTGGCGCGCGGCTACGTGGTCGATTTCCTCCACTTCGATCTCGGGTTCATGATCTGGCCGAGCTTCAACGTGGCCGACGCCTGCAT
The DNA here is from genome assembly GCA_964556355.1 of uncultured Verrucomicrobiales bacterium. Lineage (GTDB taxonomy): Bacteria > Verrucomicrobiota > Verrucomicrobiia > Verrucomicrobiales > DEV007 > CAZKYJ01. The sequence goes on from CAZKYJ010000085.1 coordinate 10,595, forward strand.
CTGCGTGGCGGCGGCGCTGCTCTTTCTGAGCGGGTTCCAAAAAGTGGAAGGCGAGACGGCGGCGCAATCCGACGGGGGGAACGCATGAGGGCGGCGATCGCCATGTTGGCCATCTTCGGGATCGCGGGTGCGGTCGCCTACGCGGGGCTGCGCCGCCCGCTGACCTGGGACTCGGTCCTGGCAAAAATCCGGCGGGATTTCCCGGATGCTCCGGGTATCGATCTCGCCGGGATCGACCGGCTGGAAAAAACCCACGCGCTCGTCTTCGTCGATACGCGGGCGGCGGAGGAGTTCGCCGTGAGCCACATTCCCGGCGCACGGCATCTCCCGTCGATCGCGGGCGGGGACGTTGGTGCCCTCCACGAGGCGGCTGCCGACGGGCGCCCCACCGCCACCATTTTTTACTGCTCGGTCGGCTACCGGTCCGGGAAAGCCACCGAACGGGCGATCGGGATGGGGCTCGGCAACGCCTACAATTTTGAAGGATCGATCTTCGCATGGGCGAACGCCGGGCGCGCGCTGGAGACGGACGGGGGGAAACCGGTCACCTATGTCCACCCGTTCAATGCCCGCTGGGCCCAGCTCCTCGACCTCGTCTGAGTGTGGGTGGCGAGGGTGTGCGCGTGCTGGGCGCCGAGCAG
>CAZKYJ010000086.1:0-8169 GCA_964556355.1 uncultured Verrucomicrobiales bacterium
TCGAGATGGACGGCTTCGACACCCAAGAGGGGGTCATCATCGTCGCAGCCACCAACCGACCTGACGTCCTCGATCCCGCGCTCCTCCGGCCGGGGCGCTTCGACCGTCAGGTCACGGTGAGCCTCCCCGATGTCAAAGGGCGCGAGGAGATCCTCAAGGTGCATGCGAAGAAGGTGAAGATGGCCAGTGGCGTCGATCTCGCCGTCATCGCCCGCGGCACCCCGGGCTACTCCGGTGCGGAGCTCGCCAACGTGATCAACGAGGGCGCGCTGCTCGCCGCGCGCAAAGGGAAGAAAGCGATCGGTCTGGTCGAGCTCGAGGAAGCGCGCGACAAAGTCCGCTGGGGCAAAGAGCGCCGCAGCCTCGCGATCAGCGAGAAAGAGAAGGAGAACACCGCGGTGCACGAGGCCGGACACGCGATCGCCCTCTGTGTCCTCGAACACACCGAACCGCTGCACAAAGTCACCATCATCCCCCGCGGCCCGAGCCTCGGATCGACCATGTGGCTGCCCGAGGAGGACAAGTACAACACGCGCAAAAACGAATTGCTCGATTCTCTGGTCGTCGCCATGGGCGGTCGGGTGGCCGAAGAAATCGTCTTCGGCGACGTGACCAGTGGAGCCTCCGGCGATATCAAAATGGCCACCAACATGGCGCGGAAAATGGTTTGCGAATGGGGGATGAGCGAGAACCTCGGAATGGTCGAGTACGGGGCGAACGAGGAGCACGTCTTCCTGGCCCGCGACATGACTAGTTCCCGCGGTTACAGCGAGGACACGGCTCAAAAGATCGACCGCGAGGTGAAAAAGCTCATTGATGATGCCTATGAAAAGGCGCGCCAGATCCTCGTGGAGCACCGCGACAAACTCGATACGATCGCCAAGGCGTTGCTGGAGTTCGAGACCCTCGGCGGCGACCATATCCAGCAGATCATGGAGACCGGACGGATGGAGGACCCGCCCTCTTCGCCGACGCCTCCGGCTCCGCCGAGTGCCGAGAATGCCGCAAAACCCGAACCGACCGAGGAGAGCGGCAGCGGTGAACTACCCGGCGGACTCGCCGGGGCCCACGCCTGACCTCCATCGTTCCGAATCCCCCCGGAGAAGTCCCCCCCCGCAGCGACCCCGGTCCGTCGGAAGATCGGCGAATCGGTTCGAATCGTTTCATTGAGACTTCCGCTGCCGCCGCCCCCGCTGCCACAAGCGCGGCGATCGGCGGCTCAGGGCTGGCCAGCGGCGAGATCGATACGCAGGCGCAAGAACGGAGCATCGGATCCCGGGGGTGGCGTGACCGCGAGCCGGCAGCTTTGGGAGTCGTCCGCCACCACCATGACTGTCGGATGGCCGTTGCCATCGGAGGTTTGCCAAATCGATTCCCAAGTCTCGAGATCGGCGCTCGCCTCCACCCTATAGGTGAGGTCGGGCGCGTCCTTCCGGTGGGAAAAGGTGAGGGATCCTCCGGTGTTGAGCGGCAGCACCGACACGTCGGATGCGGAGGGATCTCCGAGGAGTGCGTACTCGAGGACGTTCGGGATGAGGTCAGACTCGCCATCGTCGAGCGGGTCCGACAGGTTGTTGGGGAACGTCTGCTCAGACGCCCAGAAGGCGTAGTTGGGGAGCACGGACACAACGAACGTGGATTGTGTGGACGTGCCATCGAGATCGGTAGCGGCTACCGAAATCGAGCAAGTGCCAACGCCGACGGCAGCGATGTCGAGCACTGAGTCTACGACGGTGGCACCGGCAACCTCCGGCGCGCTGATACCGGTCGTTTGGAAGGTCAGCCAATTCGAGAGTTCGGTGACCGTGAGCGCCTGGACGATCTCCTCCGGGGCGGGGGGCGCACCCGTCAGGGTCGGCCAGTCTGACAGACTGTTCCGGGGCGCCCCGTCGAGCATCGTGTCGTAGGTGCCTCTCGGGAGGGCGAAGATCGCATCGACGACCGGGAGCGTGGGGGTGGTGGCGCGCCCGAACACGGCGAAGCCCCCGTTGTTGGTGGCCGGATCGAGGGCAGAATTCCCGTTGGCATTGAAGTAGGTCTGGCTGGTTCCGCTATTCGGATTCCCGCCCTGTTTCGCCATGGCGATGGTGCCTCGCACATTCGACATGCCGGGCTCGTTGGGCACGGCGGGATCGGTGGGAACCGAGACGTAGCCGCTGGTGGGGGCGGGTTTGAACCAGCCGGATTGGATAATATCCACGCCGGCGGATGCGCGATCGGCAACCCGGTGGAACAGCGAGGCGTCGAGGTCACCGTCGTTGACGTAATTCAGGAAGTTCTCGACGGATGCCGGTGCGGCACGCTCGTAGAGGATGATATCGATCGTCCCGAGAGTCGTCACCATCCGGGCGGCCGCCGCGGTGTCCGGATCATCGAAAAAGAGGTTCAGATCGACCGACACCGGAACGCCGAAGGGCGTCTCCACGTCGGGGAGCATCGAGCTGAGGTGCGGAGGAGCCGGGGGATGCTCGAGCCGAAAAGTCACGAATGTCGAGGTATCGCTCGTTCCGTCGGTGCCGGTGACCAACGCCCGGAACACCCCCGGTGCGGTCGGGGTTCCCGTGACGACTCCCGTAGCGGGAGCCGCCGCCAGTCCCGGCGGGAGTGCGCTGACGGTGAAGCTCGTCGTATTGATCCCGCTGGGGGTGAACGGGGCGATGGGCTGGCCGACGAAGCCACCGACGAACGCGCCGGGCAGCATGGCGGTGCTGGTGCTGGGAAACGTGCCCCTCACGCGGTCCGTCCAATCCGAGTCCCCCGAGGTCGAACTCAGGGCTCGCACGCGGAATTCGAGAACATTCCCGAATGCCCCGCCCGTCAGCGTCGTCAGGGTCTGGCTGCGCAAGGTCGTCCCCGTGAAGACGAGGTCGAACTCTCCCGATGAATTCTCGAGGTAGAGCTCGTACTCGAACGCATCCTCGTCAGACGAATTGTCGTCCCACACGAGTTCGACCGATGTGGACGAGTGGAAGGGGGTCGCGATCCGGGGCATCGAGGGCGCGTCGGCGGAATGCGCGACGGAGGCCGCCACCCCCGAGAGCGCGGCGAGCAATGGGGTGCAGCGAATCCTGGGAAAGGGAAGGAAGGGCATTCGAGCTTACTTCATCGCGGAGAAGCGCTGGGAAAGCAACGATTTGGCATCGGCACCTTTCGTGCGCTCGCGGGAGGCATCGATCCATTTTTGCTCGAGCGCATTCTTGGTCGGCCGATCTTTGTTCTCGAAGAACACACCGAATTTGCCCGGCCACGGCAGGTTGGCGAGCCGGAAGGCTTCCGCCTGGTCGGTGACGTCGTGGCGGCCCTCGTCCTCGGGCGAATTGTCCCAAGTTTTCTCTTCGATGAGGTCGAATTCCCCCCCTTTCCGCGGGTTGGCACCGTCGAACGAGCCGGGGTAGAAAATGACGCACTCCGAGAGGATCTCGACGACAGAGAAGCCGTTGTGGAGAATGGCGCGCTCGAAGGTATCGACCATGTGCTTGACCTGCGTGGCGTGGGAGCGGGCGACGAAAGTCGCGCCGTTGGAGACGAGCTTGCGCATCGGGTTGATCGGCTGGTCGATGGCGCCGGTCGGATCGGTCTTCGATTTGAATCCGATGGGAGAGGTCGGCGACGTTTGCTTTTTGGTCAGGCCGTAGACGAAATTGTCCATGATGACATACGTGAGGTTCACGTTTTTCCGCGCGGCATGGTCGAGGTGGTTCCCCCCGATGGAGAAGCCGTCCCCGTCGCCGCCGAAGACGAAGACGTGCAGATCGGGGCGGGAGAGCGCAATCCCTGTTGCCAGCGGGAGCGCCCGCCCGTGGATGAAGTGCATCCCGTGGGAATTGACGAAGTAGGGGAAGCGCGACGAGCAACCGATCCCCGCGATAGTCACGATCTTTTCGTGGGGGATCTGGAGCTTCTCCAGCGTCTTGTAAAACGAGGCGAGGACGGCGAAGTCACCGCAGCCCGGGCACCAGGTCGGGTGGTCAGCGGTGAGCGCTTTCTTGGTGAGTTTCTCGGGAGCTGCGGTGGCGGACATGGGACTTGGGGATTGCGATGGTGGATTACCGGGACAGGGCGGCGATGATTTCGCGGATTTGGAAGGCCAGGCCTGTCGTCTTGGTGAGCGAGCGAATTCTCGGGTCGCAGTAGCGAGCCCGAAGTAGCGTGGCGAGCTGGCCAAAGCCGTACGGGCCGGAGTCGTTCATCTCGACGACGAGGATGTCCTCGTAGCCGGCGAAGATCTGTTCGAGCCCTTCGGGCAGGGGGTGGATATGGCGGATGTGGATGGCTCCGACCGTCCCGCCAGCCGCGCGGGTGCGCCGGACGGCTTCGCGGATCGGCCCGTAGGTGGACCCCCACCCGACGATGAGCGTTTCCGCGTTCGCGTCACCGAAGACCTCCGGTGTCGGGATCTCCTTGGCCAGGCGGATGAGCTTGTTGCGCCGCCGCTCGGTCATCTTTTCGTGGATTTCCGGGCTAGCCGAGGGGTGCCCCCACTCGTCGTGCTCCAGGCCCGAGAGCACCGGGTAGGTGCCGCCGGGCATCGGCGTTCCCGGAGGGGCATGGCGCGTGTCTCCGTCCAAGGGGTAGGGCTTGAAAGTCACCTCCCGCGGGCTGAGGTCGAGATCGGGCTCCTGGATCCACTCGTCGAGATCCGGCTCGCGGAATGCTTCGATGCGCGTGGCGAGCGCCTGGTCGGTGAGGATGATGACCGGCGTGCTGTATTTCCGGGCGATGCGGGCGGCCTCGAGGGCGATGTAGAAACAATCCTCCACGTTTTTTGGCGTCAGGACGACCCGCGGGGTGTCCCCGTGGGAGCCGTAGATCGCCTGCATGAGGTCGCTCTGTTCGACCGAGGTGGGCAGGCCCGTCGAAGGGCCGCCACGCTGGACGTTGATCACGATGAGCGGCAGCTCGGCCATCGTGGCGTAGCCGAGCGCCTCCATCTTCAGCGACAGTCCCGGCCCGGAGGATCCGGTGACGGCGAGGTGCCCGGAGTAGGCGCAACCGATGGCGATGGAGACGGCTGCGAGTTCGTCCTCGCCTTGCACAAAGATGCCGCCGTACTTGGGGAGCTCTGACCGGAGGGTCTCCATGATACTCGACCAGGGTGTGATCGGGTAGCCCGCCCCGTAGCGGACGCCGGCGGCGAGGAGACCGCAGACGAGCATCTGGTTGCCGTCCGTCGCGATCCGGTGGGTGTCCTTGCTCTTGCCAATATCCATCCGGAAGGAGCCGGAGAGGATATCGCCGATGGGGTAGGCGTAGCCGGCGTCGAAGGCGAGCATGGCGTTGCGGAGCACATCCTCGGCTTTCTTGCCGAACGTCCGGGCAATAATCGCGGAAAGTTTTTCGCGGTCGAGGTGGAAGACGGCGGTGAGCAAGCCCAGCACGAACATGTTCTTGCCCCGATCCTTCGACGATCCCCCGAGGGTTTCGATCGTGGCCGAGGTCATCGGGACGGGGACGAAGAGGACGTCGTTGTTGCCGGTATCGGGCTCAACGTTGTCCGAGTCGTAGAGGCAGACGCCCCCGTGGCGTAGGGAACCGATGTGGTTCTCGTAGCTGTGCTGGTAAAAGGCGACGAGGAAGTCGGAATCGTCGCCGGGCGAGAGCACTTCGCCCGACCCGATGTGGACTTGGAAAATGGACGGTCCCCCGGAGATGGTCGACGGGATCGTCATGTAGGTCATGACCTCCTGCGCGGAGCGCCCGGCGAGTCTGGCGAGCAATCCACCAATCGTTTGGATGCCATCCTGGGAATTACCGGCCAGGCGGATGACTGCGTTTTGGATGGGATCCGAGGAGGGGGTCGGAACGGCGGCCTCGCGTGCGGCGAGCGGAGATACTTGGCTCATTCTTGTGGGGGTTACGGCATAAAATTACGCCGGATGACAGGAGTCGCAAGACATGGCGCTGTCTAGGCGGAATTTCTAGATTTTACGGCTGTCGGGATGTCTCGTCGTGATCGGGTGAAGCACCGTTTGGGCGGTCGCGGCTGTGGCGCGGATATGGGATACGCTCCGATCGGGGTTTTCATTGCTTCCCAATTGTTTGTTTTTCTCTGCCCAATCGGTGACAGACTTCGGACGGGGGGGCGTATTTCTTTCGCGATGAACGATACCTCCTCGAAACCTTCTCCGAACACCGCCCCCGAAATCCGGTTGCCGGCCGTCGGCCTGCCGGGCGCCAAGCGGCGCACCTTCCTGAAAACGACCGCCTTCTCGGCCTTTGCCGGAGCGGCGATCCCCAACGTATTCGCCGGGGAGAACAATACCATCCAGGTGGCTATCGTCGGCTGCGGGGGGCGGGGGACCGGGGCGGCCGCGCAGGCATTGCACGTGACGGCGGCGCCAACCAAGCTGGTGGCCATGGCCGACGTGTTTCCCGACAAGCTGGCACGCAGCCACCGGGCTCTGACGAGCGAGTTCGAGGGCAAAGATGGCAAGGTCGACGTGCCCGAGGAGCGTCGTTTCATCGGATTCGATTCCTACAAGAGCGCGATGGATTGCCTGAAGCCCGGCGACATCGTCATCTTCGCGACGCCCTTGGCATTCCGCTGGCTGCACTTCCAGTACGCCATCGACAAGGGGCTCCACGTCTTCATGGAGAAGCCGCTGACCGCCGACGGCCCGACTTCCCGGCGCATGCTCGACCTCGCCAAGCAGGCTGACGAAAAGAACCTCAAAGTGGGCGTTGGCTTGATGGTACGCCACTGCCGAGGGCGCCAGGAGCTCAAGAAGCGCATCGACGACGGCGAGATCGGTGACATCATTTTGATGCGTGCCTACCGCATGCACGGCCCGGTGGCCTCGTGCTTCTCGAAGCAGCGGCCGGCCGACCAGCCGGAAGTCATGTTCCAGATCGACCGCTTCCACAGCTTCATCTGGGCGAGTGGCGGGTCGTTCAGCGACTTCAACATCCACCAGATCGACGAGTGCTCGTGGATGAAAGGGGCGTGGCCGGTAAAAGCGCAGGCGCTGGGCGGGCGGCACTACCGGGGCGAGTGGATCGACCAGAATTTCGACCACTATTCCGTCGAGTACACCTATGATGACGGGACGAAGCTCCTTTTCGACGGGCGGACCATGGAAGGATGCATGAACGACATGTCCAGCACTGCCCACGGAAGCAAGGGCTCGGCTATCATTTCGACCTCGGGGCACACGCCGGGCAAAGTCAGGATCTTCCCCGGCCAGACCCAGGGGCGCCGGGAGGCGACGTGGGCGTTCCCGCAGCCGGAACCGAACCCCTACCAGACGGAGTGGGACGACCTCGTCGAGGCCATCGTCAACGACACGCCCTACAACGAGGTGCCGCGCGGCGTGCAGGCGAGCCTCGTGACGAGCATGGGGCGGATGGCTGCCCACACCGGCCAGGAGATCAGCTACGACGAGATGCTCAACCACCATGTGGAGTTGGCACCCGATATCGCGAAGCTGACCCCGGACGGTCCCGCGCCGGTCATGGCGGATTCGGACGGGCGCTACCCGGTACCCCAGCCGGGGATCCTCACCGACAAAGAGTACGCGATCGGGTAGGGAAGGCCGTCCCGCTAGACGGATCGTAACGGGGCATGTATTGAGATGCCGATGACGCTCCGTCTTTCCCTTTCGCCGACCCGATGGTCGGTCGCCGCGCCCGCCCTGCTTGCCCTGCTCGCTACAGGCTGCACGCTGCCGCGCCTCGAGCGCGCGGCCACCGCGCCGCCCCACGCGTTTATCACCTACGAGGTGCCCGCCCCCGGCAGCGGTGGCCTGCGCCTCGCCGTGAAGGATCTGATCGACGTGAAGGGGAGGGTGACCACGGCGGGATCGCGCTACCGCGTGGAGACGGCAGCCCCCGCAGAGAGGGACGCCGCCTGCCTCGCCATCGCCCGCGAGCGGGGAGCGGTGATCGTCGGGAAGACGAACCTCTCCGAGTTTGCCGTCGGCGTGTCGGGGGTGAACGATTATTTTTGGACCCCCGAGAACCCGATCACCGAGGACGAGAATCGCATGCCCGGCGGCTCGTCCAGCGGCTCGGCCGTGGCCGTCGCCTTGGGTCTCGCCGATGTGGCGTTCGGCACCGACTCCGGCGGCTCGGTGCGGGTGCCGGCGGCCTCCTGCGGCGTGGCCGGACTCAAGACGACCTACGGGCTCGTCCCGCTGGAGGGCGTCTACCCGGTTTCCCCCGACCACCTCG
>CAZKYJ010000086.1:8179-11197 GCA_964556355.1 uncultured Verrucomicrobiales bacterium
GGGACGTGGACGGCTTGGTCGCCGGAATGGGGCTTCTCCAGAGGGGTTTCCGCTCCCGCTACGAGCGTGCTATGGCGGAAAACCCGACTTCGGGCACCATCCGTGTCGGCCGACTTTATGTCCCGGGCACCGCCCCGGAGATTGATCGGGCGATCGACACGGCGCTCTTCTCCAGGGGCTTCCGAGTCTACGAAATGAACGACGCCTTTCTCGATGCGTGGAAGCAGGCCGAAAAAGATGGGAACACCATCGCGGCGGCGGACGCCTGGTTCACGAACCAGAACCACGACGGGGACGAGCGCGTCACCTTCCGCGCGAAAGCCGCATTTGCGCTCGGCAAGGTGGAACACGCAACCCTCTACCCAGGTGCCGTCGAGCGGAAAAAGGACTGGCAGCGGGTGCTGCGGCAGGCCTTTCGCGAGGTCGATGTGATCGCCACCCCCGTCCTCCGGAACGAGCCGTTCAAGATTCCCTTCTTCGAAGAGCCCGCCGTTTTCGAGGCGAGGGTGCTGGGAATTCAGAATACGGTCGCCGTGAACTATGCCGGTAACCCGGCGCTGGCGGTCCCCATCCCCCTCGTTTCGGAAGATCCTCCGGTCCCCCTGACGAGCGTGCAAATCATCGGCCCCCCGGAAAGTGAAGCGCAGCTTTTGAACATCGGCCGAATGATCGAATCGAAGTAGTCTGCCACGATTGATGTGCGAACGTCGAGATTACCCCGGCAAGCGTATCTGAAGCGTATCCCCCCGACTCCCCTTACCGCAATTCCCGCCACGATGCCCCCCCTGCCTCCTGTCTTAGCCCTCCTCTCCCTCGTGCTGCCGCTGGCAGCCGCCGCCGGCTCGGTCGATGAACTCATCCAGCAAGGGGAGGCCCAGGCCAACATTTACAATGAGGAGAAGGCGTTGGAATTCTTTCTGGAGGCCGCCGAGGCCGCCCCCGAGAACGTGGATCTCATGGTGGCGATCTCCCGCGAGTACCGACACCTGCTCTCGGATGCCAAACGGGACAGCGACAAGCTCCGCTATGGAAATATCGCTCTCGAATACGCGCTGAAAGCCGCCGCGCTGGGTCCAAAGAACTCGGATGCGCAGCTCGCCCCCGCCATCACCTACGGAAAACTCATCCCCCTCTACGAAGGGAACAAACAACAGCTCGAAGCCTCCCGGAGAATCAAGATCGCCGCCGACAAGGCGATCGCACTCGACGCGAACAACGACCTCGCCTGGCACATCCTCGGACGGTGGCACCGCGGGGTGGCCGAGGTCAGCGGCGTCAAGCGGATGATCGGCTCGATGGTCTACGGCAAGATGCCGGAATCGACCTACGAGAACGCGGCCGCTTGCTTCCAGCGGGCGATGACGCTCAAGCCTTCCCGCCTGATGCACCACGTCGAACTCGGCTGCACCTATGAAAAAATGGGCAACGACGCCGAGGCTAAGAAACTTATCACCCAGGGGATCGCCATGCAGGAAACGGAGAAAGACGACCCCCAGACGAAGGCGCGCGGCCGCGAGGTCCTGAAGAAGCTGCGCTGATCCCGGCTGCCCTTCCTTTCTGACCGGCCCTAGGCCAGCGGGTCGTCGTCCGAAAGATCGACCAGGATCTCCCGCGGCTTGGCACCGTCGCCGGGACCGATGATCCCGCGGTTCTCGAGGATGTCGATCATCCGGGCCGCTCGGGTGTAGCCGAGGCGGAGACGGCGCTGGAGGAGTGAGGTCGATGCTTTCTTTTCCTGCTGGATGACGTCGAGACACTTCTCGATGACCTCCTCGTCCTCGTCGGTGACTTCCTCCTCCTCCTCGTTGCCGCCGACACCTTCGACGATCGCGTGGGCGTCGGCCTCGAAGACCGGCTTGGCCTGCTGGCCGCAGAACTGGACGATGCCAAAGATCTCCTCGTCGGAGAGGAAGGCGCCTTGGCTCCGCAGGAGCGTGGATGTCCCCGGCGGCAGGTAGAGCATGTCGCCCTTGCCGACCAGCTTGTCGGCACCTTTGGAGTCGAGGATGACACGGGAGTCGAGGGCGGAACTCACCTGGAAGGCGATGCGGCAGGGGATGTTCGCCTTGATGACGCCGGTGATGACGTCGGCGCGGGGCGTCTGGGTCGCCACGATCAGATGGATGCCGGCGGCACGCGCCATCTGCGTGATCCGGGCGATGGCCATCTCGACATCGGCCGGGGCCGTCTGCATGAGGTCGGCAAGCTCGTCGATGATGACGACGATGTAAGGATAGGAATCGGGGACGTCGTACTCGTCGTCGCGGTGGTCCTTGGGCGCCGGCTCGGCGTCTTGGAAACCAGCGTGGTCGGAATCGATATTGACGGCGCAGGTGTGGAGCGCCGCGGCGGCGAGGGCGGGGTCGGGCGATTCGCCCGCGGGGATGTCTCCGAGGTCATCGGGCCCGCTGGCGGCCTCCGCCTCGGCGGCGGCTTTGGCGGCGTTCTCGCGCTGGCGTTTGTTGAACGCCTCGAAGTTCCGGACGCCGACCTGCGCGAAAACCTTGTAGCGGCGCTCCATTTCGTTGACCACCCAGCGGAGCGCGAGGAGCACCTTCTTCGGGTCGGTGACGACGGGGATCACCAGGTGCGGTAGAGCATTGTACTGCTGCATCTCGACGACCTTCGGGTCGATCATGATGAAGCGGAGCTGGTCCGGGCCGAACTGGAAGAGGAGGGACGCGATGATCGAGTTAATGCAGACGGACTTACCGGAACCGGTGGCGCCCGCCACGAGGAGGTGGGGCATGGATGCCAGGTCGGCGACGATGGTGTTGCCGTAGACGTCCTTCCCGAGGGCGAGGGGGAGCTTCGCCTTCGTGTTGGTGAAAATCTCGTCCTCCAGAAGCTCGCGGAGCGGGACGGCGATCTTGTCGCGGTTGGCGATCTCGATCCCGACGGTGTCCTTGCCGGGGATGGGCGCGATGATATTGATGAACTCTGCCTTGGTGGCGCGGGCGAGATCCGCTTCCAGGGCCGTGATCCGGTTGACGCGCAAGCCCTCGCCCGTGTAGATCT
>CAZKYJ010000087.1:0-11074 GCA_964556355.1 uncultured Verrucomicrobiales bacterium
GACGTAAACGTCCTTGCCGGCCTGGATCGCCCAGATCGAGGCGAGGACGTGCCAGTGGTTGCAGGTGGAGATGACGACGGCATCGATGTTGGCGTCATCGATAATCGTGCGCATGTCCTGGGTGCCCGTGGCGTTGGGAAAGGCTTTTTTCGCCTGATCGATGCGGTCGGTATCGACGTCGCACAAAGCGACGATCTCGACGCCGGGGATTTTCGAGAACCAGTTGGCGGAACCCATGCCCCGCCCGCCGAGGCCGATGCAGCCGACGCGAATGCGCTCGTTGGCGCCGAGGACGCGGGAGGTGGAGAGTGCGGTGGCGGCCAGCGCGGAGGTGGCCAAGAACGAGCGGCGGGTGGTTTTCATCGTCCTACAGACTAAAGACAGATTCCTTCCGCGTAAACCCCGACCGTGCGCATACCCCGTTTTTGATGAGCCAACTATTTTTGCCCCGGCGGGGAATTTCGTTGACGCGAATAGCCAGGCGGGAGTATGCCATTCTGACCTAACACGATTGCCAACCCCCAATGAAGCGCCCAGTCACGCAACTCACCGTTTCGACCATCGGCGGCCTCGCCGCCTTCGCCACCGCCCAGGCGGCCACCGTGGTGCCTTTCAGCGACCTCTTCAACACGGGCGTCGATGCGGGGAGGAACCCGCTACCGGACAACGCCCCGGAGATCCACTACGACTTCTCCGCCCAACCCGCCATCGATCCGACCACCGGCCCCGTGGTCGCGACGGAGGCCAACGGGTTCCCCATCCCGCCGTGGGTCGGCGACAACGCGACCTCCGCCTGGATCACTCCCCGGGCGAATACGACCGGTGCGGATGGCAACTACACCTACCGCACGACCTTCACCGTGCCGGCAGGCGCAGATCTCTCGCAGGTCTACATCACCGGGGCGCTGGCCAGCGACAACTTGACGACCGATATCTTGGTCAACGGGGTGAGCACGGGCATCATGGGCACCGGGGGCTTCGGCGGCTTCAACAGTCCGTTCGCCATCCAGAAGGGATTCGTCACCGGCGTGAACACCCTCGAGTTCGTGGTCAACGAGGCGGGCGGATCGATCGACAACAACGGGTTCACCGGCCTGCGCGTCGAGATGGGCGGCGGGCACGCCCCGGTCGGACACGTCTCGATTCCCGGCCTCACCAACACGGGCGTCGCCGGCGGCCCGGACAGCTCCCCGCTCGGGGAGGACGCCACCGAGCTCCACTTCACGCTGAACCCGACGAGCACGTTGACCGGCCCGACCTTCATCGCGACGAGCGCCAATGGCTTCCCCATCGGTCCATGGCTCGGCGATAGCATCGACTCGGCGTGGATCGCCCCGTCCACCGACACCAACGCCCCGGTGGGCAGCTTCCTTTACGACATCACCTTTGACCTCACCGGGCTCGACCCGGCGACGGCGAGCATCGTCGGACGCTGGGCGAGCGACGACGGCGGCACCGATATTTTCCTCAACGGCGTCAGCCTCGGCGAGACGAACGTCGGTTTCGTTGGCTTCACCGACTTTTCCATAGCGGCGGACGAGGGCGATGTCTTCCTGCCCGGGATGAACACCCTGTCGTTCGCTCTCGGGAATAGCGCCGTCGGCCCCTCCGGCCTCCGGGTCGAGTTCCTCAGCGCCTCGGCAGCGCCGATCCCCGAGCCGGGCGGGCTCTCGTTGCTCGGAGCCGCCCTCGGCCTTATCCTGCTGGGACGCCGCCGCTAGCGGGCGGTGAAACCGAAATCCCCCAATCCGCCCACCGGTGCCATGAACCGGATCGTTCCCCATGCTCCTCCCTGGATCGCCGCCCTCGTCGCGACGGCGGTGGCTCCCTGTACCCTCGCCGCACCGCAGCCGATCCCGGGGCTCTTCAACACGGGGCTCGACGCGTCCGGGCAAGCGCTGCCCGCGGGGAGCATGGATCCGCATTACACCCTGGTCGAAAGCGCCGATGCCGGGGCACCGGGACCGGCGGCCTTCGTGGTCAATGAGGGATTCCCCATCCCGCCGTGGATCGGCAATTCGGCCACCTCGAAATGGATCGCCCCCACCGCCGCGCAAGGGACGGGCAATGCCGCCGGCGACTACACCTACCGGCTCACCTTTTCGCTCGACGACTTCCTCCCCGGCACCGCCACCATCACCGGCCAGTGGACCTCCGACAACGGCGGCCCGGCCATCCTCCTGAACGGCGCCGCCACCGGCCAGTCCCAGAGCGGCAATTTCGGTGCCTTCTCGCCGTTCTCGATCACCGGCGGGTTCGTCGCCGGAACCAACACGCTGGACTTCGTGGTGACCAACGCGGGCGACTCCGCCAACCCGACCGGACTGCGGGTCGAGCTCTCCGGCTCGGCCGAGCCCGAACCCCCTCCCAACACCCCTCCCATCATCACCGACCAGCCAACCGGACTGACCGCCGCCGTCGGCGAGCCCGCCCTCTTTCGCGTCACCGCCACCGGCAGCTCGCCACTGGCCTACCAGTGGCGCAAGAACGGGGCACCGATCCCCGGGGCGACCGCAGCCATCTTCACCATCGCCGCCGTCTCCCCCTCCGACGCGGGTGACTACACCGTGGTGGTTTCCAACGGCTCCGGCACGGCGACGAGTGCCCCGCCCGCCGTGCTCACGGTCTCGTTCGACCAGCCGAGCCCGGCCGAGCTGAGCTACGAGGCGCCCGGCCCGACCAACCGCCGCAGCGGCCTCACCATCTCCGAGATCCACTACCACCCGGCCGACCGGACCGACGGCCGGAACCTCGAGTTCGTCGAGATCCACAACACGAACCCGTGGCCCGCCGACGTCGCCGGATACCGGATCGATGGCGACTGGAGCTACACCTTCCCCGCCGGAGCGAGTATCCCCGCCGACGGCTACCGGGTGGTGGCCTCCGCACCCGCCGATATCGCGGCGGTCTACGGCGTCGCCGACGTGCTCGGCCCCGCCGGCGGAAGCCTCTCCAATGGCGGCGGCACCGTCCGCCTGCGCAAGCCCGCCGGCGCCATCTTGCTGGAGGTCGACTACGGGGACGCGCCGCCCTGGCCGGTCGCGGCGGACGGGGCGGGACACGCGCTCGCACTCGTGCGCCCGTCGTTCGGCGAATCCGACCCGCGGGCGTGGGCGGCCGGCGCCGCGGTCGGCGGTTCCCCCGGCTCGCCCGACCCGGTGCCGACCGGACCGCTCGAACACGTTTCGATCAGCGCCGTCTCCGCCCACTCGGGAGGAGGCGATTTCATCGAGCTCACCAACCTGAGCTTCGCGCCGGCGGACGTCTCCGGTTGCCTCGTCTCCGACGACCGCGGGGCGCTCGCGCGTTTCGTCATCCCGCCCGGCACTAACATTCCTCCAAACGGCACGCTGCGCCTCGCCGCCGCCGAGATCGGGTTCGGCCTCGCCGCCGCCGGCGGCACCGTCTACTTCACCAGCGCCAACGCCGGGCGGGTCATCGATGCGCTCGCCTACCCTGGCATGCTGCCGGGGGCCATTTACGACCGGGAGGCCGGTGCGCCCTCCGGCCCGGTAGTTATCAACGAGATCATGTTCAACCCGCCGGGTGGCGGGTCCGAGTTCGTCGAGCTGACCAACACGGACACCTCGCCGATCGACCTCACCGGCTGGCAGTTCACCGAAGGCATCAGCTTCACCTTCACCGGCGGCGTCACCCTCGCACCGGGCGGCTTTCTCGTGGTGGCACGGGATCGCGCGCGGCTCCTCACCGATCATCCCGGGCTCGATCCCGCCCGCGTCGTTGGCGACTACGGCGGTTCGTTGGCCAATGGCGGCGAGGGGATCGCCCTCGGCCGGCCGGCCGAGGACACGGAAGCCGGCGGCACCTTCCTCGCCCTCGCCGACGAGGTCGCCTACTCCGATGGCGGGCGTTGGGGGCGCTACGCCGACGGCGGCGGCAGCAGCCTCGAGCTGGTCGATCCGCTGGCCGACAACCGCCTGGCGCCGAACTGGGCGGACAGCGACGAATCCGCCAAAGCGCCATGGACAACGGTGGCGCACACCGGTGTCCTCGACCTCGGCACCGGCAGCGCCGACCAGCTCCACGTGTTCATGCTAGGCGAGTCCGACGCCCTCGTCGATGACATCGAGGTGGTCCCGGCCGGGGGGGCGAACGCGGTGGCGAATGGGACCTTCGCCGCCGGCACGGGCGGCTGGGACTTCTCCGGCACCCACCGCACCAGCGGGGTCGAGAGCGGCGCGCTGCACTTGCGGGCGGTCGACCGCGGCGACTACGGCCCGAACAAGGCGCGCACCGACCTGACCGCGGTGCCGGCCGCCGGCAGCACCGCCACCATCCGCGCCCGCGCCCGGTGGCTCGGCGGCCACCCCGAGATCCTCCTCCGCCTCAAAGGGAGCTACCTGGAGGCGACCGCGC
This sequence comes from uncultured Verrucomicrobiales bacterium, assembly GCA_964556355.1. Lineage (GTDB taxonomy): Bacteria > Verrucomicrobiota > Verrucomicrobiia > Verrucomicrobiales > DEV007 > CAZKYJ01. The sequence continues at coordinate 4,378 of CAZKYJ010000087.1, forward strand.
CGCTCGCCGTGCCGAAAGACCTCGGCACGCCCGGCGCCCCGAATAGCCGCCGCGCCCCCGGCGCCCCCCCCGCCATCACCGACGTCGTCCACCGTCCGGTGCTCCCCGACGCCAATGTGCCGGTAAGGGTCACCGCCCGCAGCACCGGCGCGACGGCCCCGGAGCTGCGCTACCGGATCGACCCGGGCAGCACCACCGTTGCTCTCGCCATGAGCGACGACGGCAGCAGCGGCGACCTCGTCGCGGGCGACGGCGTTTTCTCCGCCATCCTCCCCGGCCAACCGGACGGGACGCTGGCCGCGTTCACCGTCGGCAGTTTCCCTGACGGCGGGCGCGAGGCTTACGTCCGCTGGGGCGACGGCAGCTATGGCGAACAATTCGGCACCTACCGGATCTGGATGACCGAGGCCACCCACGCCGCCTGGACCGCGCGCGAGAAGCTCTGCAACGACCCGCTGCCCGTGACCTTCGTCTACAACGGCGACCGCGTGATCTACGGCGCGAGTGCCCTCTTCAGCGGCAGCGCGTTTACCAGCCCTGGCTACACCACGCCCACCGGGCGGATCTGCGGCTACAACGTCACCTTTCCAAAAGACGACCCCTTCCTCGGGGACGACGGGATCACCCTCGATTTTCCCGTGCGCGATCCCACCGCCCAGCGCGAGCAGTTGATGTACTGGTTCCTCGACCGGTTCGGGCTCTCGAACAACTACCGCCGCTACGTGAACGTCTTCGTGAACGGGGTCGGCAACCGGGAGCGATCGGGCTGGGGACCCAACTCGAACGCCATCTACGAGGACGTCCAGCAACCGGGCGGCGACATGATCGACGAGTTCTACCCGGACCACCCGGACGGGACGCTCTTCAAATCCGACTACTGGCACGAGTTCGATAACGCCGGAAACCGCACCAACCCCGTGATCGCCAACACATTGGAAGACTTCACCACGACCGGAGGTGCGAAGAAGACCGCTCGCTACCGCTGGAACTGGAAGCCCCGCGCCACCGGCGGCCCGGCCAACAACTACGCACCGATCTTCGATCTGGTCGATGCCTTCAACACGGACGGCGCCGGCTTCGCCCCCAGCGTCGCCGCCACCGTCGACATCGAGAACTGGATGCGCACGTTCGTGGTGGCCGACCTGGCCTCGAACTGGGACAGCTTCGGCAACCCCGGCGGCAAGAACACCTTCCTCTACCGCCCGGACGGCGGTGCCGGGTGGCAGCTCATGAGCTGGGATTTCGACGTCGGGCTCGGCGTCTTCAACGACCCGACCGACTTCCCGACATTCAGCATCGGTGACCCCGTGGTGCGCGACCTCTATTCGACGCCCGTCTTCCTCCGCGCCTACTGGCGGGCGATGGACGAGGCACTCTCCACTTTCTACCAGCCGCCCGTTGTCTCGACCGTGCTCGACCCGAAGTTTGCCGCCTTCCAGGCCGCCGGGGTTCCGCTGGCGGATCCCGATGCGGCCAGCGGAGCATTCGGCCTTTCCATCCCCGGATTTGTGGCTGAGCGGCGGGCCTTCCTGCTGGGCGAGCTGGCCGGTGTCGCTGCCAATTTTGCCATCACCACGAACGGCGGCGCGGATTTCTCCACTCCCGCCGCCGTGGTCTCGCTGGCGGGCACGGCGCCCGTCAGTGCCGCGGGGATCGCCGTGGGCGGCATCGCGCGCCCGGTCACTTGGACCGCCACGACGGGCTGGGAGATCGATGTCGTTCTGGCGCCGGGAACCCATGTTCTAACCGTCGCCGGCGTCGGTGCCGAGGGGTCGCCGATCCCCGGGATGTCCGACACCATCACCGTCACCCGGACCGGAGCACCGGCGCCCGAACCCGCGGCCGGAACGGTCGTCATCAACGAGATCCTCTATGCTCCCGGAGCCGGGGGATCGGCGTTCGTGGAAATCTTCAACCGCTCCGCCACCACGGCATTCGACCTGACCGGCTGGCGGATCAACGGGCTCGGGTTCTCCTTCCCGCCCGGCACCGTGCTCGCCCCGGGCGGGTTCGTCGTCGTCGCCGATGGCACCCGCACTTTCGGCGAAACCTACGGGTTCGACCTCCGGCTCGCCGGCGTCTTCACCGGCACCCTCGACCCCGGCGGCGAAACACTAACACTTTTCCAACCGGACGGTGCCGGTGGCGAGGTGCCGGTCGATGTCGTCCGCTACGACCCCGCCCCGCCCTGGCCCGCCGGAGCAGCCTCCGGCACCGGGATCGCGCTCCAGCTGATCGATCCGGCGCAGGACAACAACCGCCCCGGCAACTGGGCGGCCACCGCACCGTCCGGCGGCCCGGCCGCACCGCTCGTGGAACTCGATGCCGCGTGGCGCTACAACCAGTCCGGCTCCGTGCCGGCCAACTGGGCCGCCCCGGCCTTCGACGATTCCGCCTGGGCATCGGGCGCCGCCCTGCATTTCGTCGAGTCCGCCGCGCTCCCCGGCCCGAAGAACACGCCGCTCACGCTGGGGCAGATCACCTACTACTTCCGCACCACCTTCGAGATCACCGGGACACCGCCCGCCGGGCTGGCCCTGACCAGCGTCCTCGACGACGGCATGGTCGCCTACCTCAACGGCACCGAGCTGACCCGCGTCCGCATGGATCCCGGCAGCGTCACGAACATGACCCTCGCGCGACCGCCCGTGGGCGACGCCACGCTCGAGGGTCCGGATAGCATCGCCGCCCCGACGCTGCAAACCGGAACCAACACGCTCGCCGTCGAGGTCCACCAGTCGGTACTCAACAGCAGCGACGTCGTCTTCGGTCTGGAGGTCGCCTCCTCCAGCAACCCAGGGCTCCCCGCTACCCCGGGCGCGGTCAACTCGTTCAGCGGCCAGATCGCACCGATCCCCAATATTTGGCTCAACGAACTCCAGACCCGCAACGGGGGATCGGTGTCCGACAGCGCTGGAGACAGCGACGCGTGGACGGAACTCTACAACGGGGAGGCGGCCGCCGTCGACCTCACCGGCTGGTCGCTCGAGAGCGGTGGCGCATCGTGGTCGTTCCCAGCGGGGACAACACTCGGGCCTGGCGGGTTCCTCCTCGTCTGGCTCGACGCCGAACCCGGCGAGGCCACCGCCCCGGAACCCCACGCCACCTTCGCCGCCACGCCGGGGGCCGTCGTCGTCCTCCGGGATCCGGACGGCGTGGCCGTCGATGCCATCGCCGACACCACGGTGCTTGCGGACACGAGTTCCGGGCGGTTCCCCGACGGCGACTTCCACGAGCCGGCCACACTGTTCACGCCCACCCCGGGCGCACCGAACTCGCTGGCCGTCCCGCCTCCGCCGGTCTTCATCAACGAATGGATGGCCGCCAACGACGGCTCGGTCCCCGACCCTGCCGACGGCGATGCCGACGATTGGTTCGAGCTCTACAATGCGGGAGCCAGCGCGGTCGACCTCTCCGGCTACACCCTCACCGACGACCTCGCGGCACCGGCGAAATATGCCGTGCCCAACGGCGTGACCATCGAGGGCGGCGGCTTCCTCCTCGTCTGGGCGGACGACGAGCCCGGGCAGTTCACGCCGGGAGGCTCGCCCCACGCCACCTTCCGGCTCAGCGCTTCTGGTGAGGAGATCGGCCTCTTCACCCCGGACGGAGCGCTGGTCGACTCCGTGACGTTCGGGGCCGCGGCCCCCGGCACCACCTCCGGCCGCTGGCCGGACGGCGGGGACGTCTTCGCCCTCGTCACCGCGACGCCCGGCGGGCTCAACATCCTTGCGCCCCCGACCCCACCGGCGCTACCCGCGATCGGGGCCTCCCTCACCCCCGGCGGAGACGTCGAACTCGATTTCGCCACCGAACTCGGGCGCTACTACCAGGGGCAGGCGAGCGCCGATCTCGAATCGTGGACGCCCCTCGGCCCGCGTCGCCCTGGCTTCGGTGATCCGCTCTCCATCACCGACCCCGCCCCGTCCGGACCCCGGCGGTTCTACCGCATCAAAATTGACTAACATAGCCATCAAACATGAAAACGATTCCCGTTCTCGCCCTCGCCTCCATCCTGCTCTCGGGGCAGCTGCACGCCGCGGCCATCCCCGGTCTTTTCAATACCGGCGTCGATGAGAACGGCGACCTCCTTCCGCCCTCGGGGACCGTCGACCCCCACTATACGGTCACCACCAGTCCGGACCCGGAGTTCCCCGGGCCGGACACCTACACGCTGGCGCCGGGATTCCCCGTCGGCCCGTGGATTGCCGAGGGTCCGCTCTCGCGGTGGATCGCCCCGAGCGACCGGGCCAGCGCCAACTCCACCCCCGGGTCTTATACCTACACGACCACCTTCGATCTCACGGGCTTCGACCACACGACCGCGACCATCGATGGCGAGTGGGCGAGCGACGACGGCGGCGCCGACGTCCTCATCAACGGCGCGAGTACGTTTCAGACCTCGGCCGGCTTCGGGGGCTTCACGCCATTCTTTATCGGCTCCGGGTTCGTCCCCGGCGTGAACACGCTCCAGTTCGTGGTGAACAACGGGGGTGCCCTCCCCGACCTCAATCCCTCGGGCGTCCGGGTCCGCATGGTGGGCACGGTCTCCGTGCCCGACGAGCCCCCGTCCGTCCGGGTGCAGCCGGTGGGGAACACCACCCTACTGGCCGGCGATTCCTTCACCCTATCCGTGAGCGCGGATGGCGATCCACCTCTCACCTACCAATGGTTCAAGGACGGCGACCCGATCCCCGGGGAAGAAGATCCCGCGCTGCAATTCGACCCGCTGGAGGTCGATGATTCCGGCGACTACCACGTGGTGGTGACCAACCCCTTCGGCACGGACACCAGCGACGTCGCCACCCTCGTGGTGAGCCAGCCGATCCCCGGCCTCTTCAACACCGGCGTCGGCCTGGACGGGATCCCCCTCGATGACTACGATATCGACCCCCACTACCAGATCATCATCAATCCGGACAGCGAGTCGCCCGACGCCATCATCGAAGACGGCACCCTCTTTCCCATCGTCGATGGACCGTGGATCGCCAACTCGGAAACCTCGAAGTGGATCGGTCCCTCCGGCGACACCATCGCTTCAGCCGGGGGCGACTACCGCTACCGCCTGACCTTCGACCTCACTGGCCTCGACCCCACCACCGCCTATCTTACCGGGCGGTGGACCTCGGACAACGCGGGCACCGGAGTCCTGCTCAACGGGTCCGCCACCGGTCTCACGCAAACCGGCGCTTTCGGGATGTTCTTCGACTTCTCCATCCCGGCGGGGAGCCCGTTCGTCTCCGGACTGAACACCTTGGACTTCGTCGTCAACAACGCTTCCCTCGGATACACCGGGCTCCGCGTCGACGCCCTCGCGGGCGGGGCACTGCCGCTCGACGGCACCGCCGGCCCGGCGCGCCTCATCCGCCACCCCGAGGCCGAGGTCGTCGCCGCCGCCGGCACCTCGGCCACCTTCACCGTGCTCGCCGACGGCGAGCCGCCGCTCGCCTACCAGTGGGCGTTCGAGGGCGTGGACATCCCGAACGCCAACGCCGCGAGTCTCACCCTCAACAACCTCGCGCTGGGGGACACCGGCAACTATACGGTGACCGTTGCGAACAACCTCGGATCGGTCACCAGCGATCCCGGCAACCTCGTCGTCCTCACGCCGATCCCGGGAGCGTTCAGCACGGGCGTCGACAACGGGGGCACGCCGCTCGCCGACCTGCAGATCGATCCCCACTACCAGATCATCATCAATCCCGACAGCGAGTCCCCCGACGCCATCGTCCTCGATTCCGTCAGCTCGCCCGTCGGCGGCGCCTGGATCGACAACAGCGCCTTCTCGAAATGGATCGGCCCGGTCGGCGACAGCAATGCGGCCGAGGGCACCTACACCTACCGACTCACTTTCCGGCTCGACGGATTCGACCCCGCCAGCTCGCGGGTCACCGGTCGCTGGGCGAGCGACGATGCCGGCCTCGATATCGTCGTCAACGGCGTCAGCACCGGCCTCACCAGCAATGGATTTGCCAGCTACGCCCCCTTCAACATCGACGCCGGGCTCGTCGCGGGCACCAACACCATCGATTTCGTGGTCAACAACGCCGCCCCCACCCCCAACCCGACCGGCCTGCGGGTCGATTCGGTCTTCATCGGGGGACTGGCCATCGCCGTTCCGCCACTCGAGATCGTCCGGGTCAATGCCACCACCGCCATGCTCCGCTGGCCGGACGCGTTCACCGGCTGGGCGCCCGCCAGCTCGACGGACCTGGGCACGTTCCAGCCGGTGCTCGAGCCGGTGGTCGACGCCGGCGGTTTCCACACGGTGACCGTCACGGTCGGCTCGGAAGACACCTATTTCCGGCTCGAGCTTTGAGGCGTCGACGCGCCCCCTACGGGAGACCGGAGGGAACGTCAGCCACCCAGGGATCCAGGCCGAAGCGCCATCGGAAAAATCCGTTCGTGCCGAGCGGTCCCCGCTCGAGAACAACGCCATCGGCCGGTTCCGAACTCGCACCGGAGGGACTCAACCACACGGCCACCGGATCCGAAAAGCTGTTGGTGCTGCGGAATACCGTTCCGAGCGTCCACCATTGGAGATCTCTGCCAGCGACTTGGAGGGCGGCGGTGACATCGAGCGGAACGGTGGCCGGGCCGGTCGCGAACGCGGGACCGACGTAATCGGCGGTCAGCGCCGGCGCAAGATCGAGGGCAGGCATCGCGCTCGCGTCCTGCGGATCAGTCGCGCAGGCAT
>CAZKYJ010000088.1:0-10909 GCA_964556355.1 uncultured Verrucomicrobiales bacterium
CGCCGTTCTCCGTGAGATACATGAGCCGGTCTTCGATCTGGTGGGCGAGATCGAGGCTGTAGGAGAAGCTGGTGCCCTCGGGGGCTTTCGAGACGATGAAGAATGCGCCGCGGTCCTCGCGGGGCGTGAACTCGGTGGGGATCTTCTCGAACAGCCAGTAGCTCGCGCCCAGCGTCGCCAGCACGATGAGGATGCCGAGCCACGCCGCACCGACCAGCTTGCCCAGTGCCCAGCGGTAGGATTTCTCGCAGTATCGGAAGGCCGATTCCACGAGCCGGGTCACCAGGTTCGAGCGTCCGCCATGCGCCCGGAGCACCTTCGATGCGAGCATCGGGGACAAGGTCAGGGCGACGAACGACGAGAAGCCGACGGCCACGGCCAGGGTCACGGCGAACTCGGTGAAAAGCTTGCCGGTATCCCCCTCCAAGAAGGTGATCGGGACGAAGACGGCGACGAGGACGAGGGTGGTGGCCACGACGGCAAAGCCGACCTGCCGCGTGCCCAAGAACGCGGCAACCAGCGGTTTCTCGCCCTTCTCGATGCGGCGGTAGATATTCTCGAGCACGACGATGGCGTCATCGACCACCAGCCCGATGGCCAGGACGAGCGCGAGGAGGGTGAGCACGTTGACCGAGAAATCGAGGGCGTAGAGGAGGATGGCCGTACTGATGAGCGAGACCGGCACGGTGACCGCAGGAACGAGCGTGGCGCGGACGCTGCCGAGGAAGAGGTAGATGACCAACACCACCAGACCGACCGCGATGAGCAGGGTGTTGCGCACCTCGTCGAGGGAGGCCTCGATGAAGAGCGAGGTGTCGTAGCTCTGCTCCAAGGCCATGCCCTCGGGGAGGCTGGCGCGGATCTTCTCGGCCTCGGCTTTCACCGCGCGGGCGACCTCCAGGGTGTTGGCCCGCGACTGCTTGATGATGCCGACACCGGTCATGGGGACGCCGTTGCCGCGGAAGGAAAGGCGGGGCTGGGCGGCGCCGAGCTCGATCTCGGCCAGCTCGCCAAGGCGCACCTGGTAGCCGTCGGCACCACGGGCGACGACGAGGCTCTCGAAGGTGGCGACATCGACAAACTCCCGCGCCAGGCGAACGGTGAACTGCCGGTCGAGCGACTGCACGGTGCCGGCGGGGAACTCGACGTTCTGGCGGCGCAGGGCGCTCTCGATGTCACCCGCGGTGAGCCCGCGCGCGGCGAGCGCCTCGCGGTCGAGCCAGACCCGCATGGCGTAGCGGGAGGCGCCGCTGATGCGGATGCGCGCCACGCCCGGCTGGACGGAGAGGCGGTCGGCGATGTAACGGTCGGCATAGTCCGCCAGCTCCAACGGTGTCATCCCCTCCCCGGTGAGGTTGAGCCACATGAGCACCTCGCTGGCCGAGTCCTGCTTCGTGATCTCCGGCGGGTCGGCCTCCTCGGGCAGCTCGTCGAGCAGGCCGGACACCGCCTCGCGCAGGTCGTTGGCCGCCGCGTCGATGTCGCGGTCGATGGCGAATTCCACCGTCACCGTCGAGACTTCGTCGACGCTCGAAGAAGAGACCGTCTTGATGGCCTCCACGGTGCTGATCTGATCCTCCAGCCGCTGGGTGATGCGGCGCTCGACCACCGCGGCGGACGCGCCGGGGTAGACGGTCTCGATGGTCACGATGGGCGGCTCGATGTCGGGGTACTCCCGCACCTGGAGCCGGGTGTAGGCCACGATGCCGAACGCGACGAGCAGCAGGCTCATCACGGTGGCGAGGACGGGCCGGCGGACGGCGGTGTCGGAGAGCAGCATCAGGTCGACTGGCCTGCTTTGGGGTCGAAGGCTTCGACCGGTGCCTCGAAGCTGCCCGCCGCCGTCACCTCGGCGCCGTCCTGGAGACCGAGAAAGCCGTCGCTAATGACGGTGTCGCCGGGCGCGATCCCTTCCAGCACTTCGACGAACCCGGGAGTGCGACGCCCAGTGACGACCGCGGCCTTGACGGCCTTGCCGCCGACGACTTTGAAAACCGAACGTTCGTCGCGCACCGGGATGATGGCGCGTTCGGGGACGGCGACGGACTCACGGGGGTTGCGCTGGAGGTTGACGGTCATCAACATGCCCGGGCGGAGCTGGCCGTCCGGGTTCGGGATCCGGGCGCGGACGGCGACCGCGCGGGTGATCGGGTCGACCCGCGAGTCGATGGTGGCGATGGTGCCCCCGAAGCTGCGATCGGGGAAAGCGTTGCTTTTCGCGGCCACCTTCAGTCCCGGTGTCAGCGTTCCGAGGAAGGTCTCGGGCACGGTGAAGTCGAGCTTCATGGTGTCGGTTTTGTCCAGCGTGGTGATGACGGTGCCCGGGGTGACCAGGGCGCCGGGGCTGATGCGGCGGAGCCCGACGACCCCCGCGAATGGGGCGGTGATGCGGCGGTCGGCCACTTCGGCCTCCATCTCGCCGATCTTGGCCTCGGCGACGGTCTGCTGGGTCTGGCGCTCGGCCAGGTTGATGCTGGCGGCGGCGCCTTTGGCCACGAGCTGGCGGAGCCGCTCGACCTCCCGGGTTTCCTCCGCCAAGCTGGCTTTGGCGGAGCTGAGCATGGCCTCTTCCTGCCGCGTCGCCAGGAGGGCGAGGGTGTCGCCCTGCGCGACCGACTGGCCGTCATCGAACATGATTTCTTCGATGCGTTCGGTCACGTTGGATGAGACCTCGATCGACTCGTCCGCGCGCAGCGTGCCGACGGCGAGCACGTCATCGACAAACTCGCGCGTCTCGGCGACGTAAACGGTGACTTCGGTCGGCGCGTTCACCCCGGGCGGCGAAACGGCTGCGGTCCGGTCGCCGGGCGAGCAGGCGCCGAGAGCGACGGCCATGGCAAGGACGATAGGCGGACGGATCGGGTTCAGGGGCAGGCGCATCGCAACGTGGTCACCGACATCAACGTCCGGTGCCGCGAGGAGGTTTCATCGCAATGGCCACCGGGAGGGGGGATGGGGGTGTTTCCCGGCTATTCGTAGCCGTAGAACAGCGCGCAGGGGATCTGTCGCTCCTCGTCGCCCTCCACCTCCACGCGCATGAGCACGAGGTAGAGCCCGGTACCCGGGGGGGCGACTTTGACCGAGGTGGCGGATCCTTTTTGCCCCTTCGATTCGGCGATGACCTCGTTGTCCTTCGAAACCACCCTCAGGAAGACCTTCGTGCCCTTGGCGATCTCGTCGGAGCCGGCCGCGAAATAGACCGTGTAGTCGTTGCCTTTGAAAAACTGGAGGCGGATGGCCTTCCCCGCCTCTCCCGTGAGCGAGCCCGACCAAAAATCGTCGCGGAGGTCGAATTCCTTCCGTTTGATGTCCGGCGCCGCCAAGGTGATCGCAGCAAACTCGGGCGATTTCGGATCCAGCGAGTCTTCCTCCGCCACGGACGGGGCCGGGGCGGCCACTGCGAATACGGCGCAGATCACCGCCATCAAGCGGACGGCGAAATGGGGCGGGAGGGCGCGGTGCATTACAGAAGGGTCAGTCAAGTTCACGAGGGTGCAATGGTAATTACGCCTCGCAACGAGAGTGGAGCCAAAGAGATTTTCTTCCCTGCAAATCCGGGCTCAGCGCGCCCTTCGTAGCCCGAGAAAGGCGATCCCGGCCCAGAGAAGAAGCATCCCGCCCGGCTCGGGAACGGGGGTGATATTGAAGGTGAGGGTGCCGAGCGTTGTCAGCTGCCCCAGCGGATCATCCTGGGTCGACGGCCCGTTGGTGTGGATATAGCTGTAGGTTCCACCTCCGTTCTGGTAGAACACGTTGAGGTATCCGTCCGGGTCACTGGTCAGCAGCCCGCCTCCCGTGCCTACCCGGGAGACGCCCGTGTAAGGGAGATTACCGTCCCACGCCCGAACCGTCGAGCCGCTGATAGAGTGCGGATCGGTCTGCCGCGCCGCGCCGGTGACCAGCTCGGTGATCGTCGGCGACCCGCTGAAGGTGAGCTGGTCGTTGTAGCTGACCGGCGACGAACCGAAGTAGTTCGCGTCCACGTCGCCCACCACGATGTTGAGGCTGTCGAGATCCGCGAAGGTGTTCGATCCCGTGTGATAGAAATTAAGCGTGACGAGGAGCGCGTTTTCCAGTCCCGGGTTGCTGGCCGGCGGGAGCCCGTCCCAGTTCACGACCCCGACGCTCAAAACCGTGGTCGAGTTCGGACCCGCCCCCTCCTGCGGCATGAAGTTCCCCGTCCCCAAATCGCCCGTGAAAACGATCTCCACATCGACCCCGCTCGAATCGACATCAGTGAATCGCTGCTGGGTACCCGTACTCGTCCAATCGATCGAATTCCAGTTGAACTCCGCCGACCACGCGACCCCCGGCATCACACAAAGTCCCACGTAGGCCGCGACCATCCGTGCAGGCGCATATCCGGAAATAAAACAGTTCACAAATATACGATAAACCATAATTTTTAGGTTTAAAGTGAGTTTTTCGCTGTCCACGGTCGTTTTTGCTGTTCAACGGGGATCAAGTTGCTAGGCTGGGAGCACAATGCGGCGGCCATTCGCGTCTGATCATCACGGATCGTCCGTCGCCCCGATGACTAAAAAAACCACCCGAATCCGAATCCCCGTAGCGCAATGCCCGACACCGACCTGACCAACCCGCTCCCCGCCCATTCCCCCGAATACCTGCCCGTTGAGGAGTACGGGATCATCGGCGACCTTCGCACCTCCGCCCTCGTTGGCATCAACGCCTCCATCGATTTCCTCTGCTGGCCGAAGTTCGATTCCCCCTCGATTTTCTGCGCCAATGCCGACGCCAAAAAGGGGGGGCGCTTTCTCATCGAGCCCTACCTCGAAAAGCCAAAGCACGTCCACCTTTACATCCCGGACACCAACGTCCTCCTCAACCGCGCGCTCTCCGACGATGGGATCGCCGAGGTCTCGAACTACATGATCGTCGATGACGGCGATCCGACCCACCAGGCGCTCGTCCGCCGGGTCAAATGTGTCCACGGCACTATCAAGTTCCGCGTCCTTTTCCAACCCCGTTTCAACTACGCCCGCTCCGACCACTCTGCCGTCCTCCAGGGCAACGACGCCGTTTTCGAATCCAAGGGCGAGGACAAAACGGCGATCCGCCTCCGCTCCGACGTCCCGCTGAGTATCTCGGATACCGGCGACGCCGTCGGCGAGTTCACCCTCGAGCCCGGCCAGCACGTCACCTTCGTCATGGAGAACGCCGTCGCCGGCCAGGGAGGGGAGACCTCCCCTTGCAGCGCCACCGATTTCTCCTCCGACTCCTTCAAAGAGACCAGCGACTTCTGGCGCAAGTGGATCTCCCGCAGCACCTACAAAGGCCGCTGGCAGGAGATGGTCAACCGCTCCGCCCTCGCCCTCAAGCTCCTCACTTCCAAAGAGTACGGCTCCATCATCGCCGCCCCCTGTTTCGGCTTCCCCAACGAGATCGGTGGCGAGCGTAACTGGGACTACCGCTATACCTGGGTGCGCGACGCCGCTTTCACCACCTATGGCCTCATGCGCCTCGGCTACACCGAAGAGGCCGAGGCCTTCATGGGTTGGCTCGAGGAGCGGATCAAAGAAACCGCCGAGGGCGAGTCCCTGCAGATCATGTATGCGATCGACGGTTCAACCGTGCAGGGCGAGTTCCACCTCGACCAGCTCGACGGCTATCTGAAAAGCAAGCCGATCCGCATCGGCTCCACTAACCACGACCAAAACCAGCTCGATATCTTCGGCGAGGTCATGGACTCGGTCTACCTCTACGACAAGCTCGGCTCGCCCATCTCCTACGACAGCTGGAAAAACCTCCAGCACATTATCAACTTCGTCCTCGACCACTGGCACGAGGCCGATGCCGGCATCTGGGAGGTTCGCTCCGGAGCCCAGGAGTTCCTCTACTCCCGTGTCATGTGCTGGGTCGCCATCGACCGCGCCATCCGCCTCGCCATCAAACGCAGCCTGCCCGCCCCGCTCGACAAGTGGCGCGTCGCCCGCGACAAGATCTACAACTCGGTTTTCGACGAAATCTGGAACCCGAAGCGCAACGCCTTCACCCAGTTCAAAGGGGCCGACGCCATGGACGCCGCCACTCTCATCATGCCGCTCGTCCGCTTCATCAGCCCGACCGACCCCCGCTGGAAGTCCACCCTGAAGGCGATCGAGACCGATCTCGTCCACGATTCCCTCGTCTATCGCTACAACGTTGGTGAGGCCTTCAGCGACAACCTTGCCGGCGGCGAGGGAACGTTCAGCATCTGCTCGATGTGGTACATCGAGTGCGTCTCCCGCACCGGCGACCTGGAAAAGGCCCGATTCCTCTTCGAGAAAATGCTTTCCTACGCCAGCCCGCTCGGCCTCCTCAGCGAGCAGCTCGGCAAACGCGGCGAATTCCTCGGCAACGTCCCCCAGGCCTTCACCCACCTCAGCCTCATCAGCGTCGCCTACGACCTCGACCGCCGCCTCTCCAACGCCGGCAAAGCAACTGTCCCGGGCGGGGGCTGATTTTGACGTTTTTTTGAGATACGGAAATCAACGACCGCTTCGCCTCCTCTGGTCTTCCTCCGAGCTGATCACGTCGTAGGGTACCTCTGTCTCGATCTGTTCGAGCAATTCTGCGAGGCTGGCAGTTTGATTGGTCGAGATCGCCCAGATAACGAGTTCGTCGAGCGCCAGTTGCGAGAGCGTACCGATGCCCGCCTCGGTCTCATCGAATACTTCCAACTCCAGTCGTCGCAGGCTTTGTGAGCCAATCAGCGGCTCAAGGGATCGATCTGTTGCCACGAAATCATTCAGCGTCAATTCCCGTAGCTGGGGCAGTCGTGCCATCCCTTCGAATAGTATCTGCCATTCCCGTTCCTCAGGCGGGAACGATCCCGCGCTGATCTCGACACTCTCAAGTGCTGGAAGTCGCTGGAGAGCAGCGGCCAGCAATGCTCCGTCGAACGCCCCGCACCCGAAAGCAAAAAACTCTTCGCACCTTCGAAACGCGATATCAAAGGTCGCCCTGTGAAGCCATTGTTCCACGTCTACATACTTGCGCAGCTGACGCCCTAGTTCGTCGGTCTCTCCCGCGGGGCCTAGCCCGATCTCGTCGCTATTGGGAAGGGCAGAACGGATGTCATCCACGACGTTCTTTGCCCACCAAAGTCGTCCGGCCAGCACGGCGATGAAGGCGACGATCAGCCCACCGACTACCCAGACGATGTTCTTTAGTTTGATGGATGGAAGGCGCTGCACCTCGTGGATCGTACGGATGGGTCGATCCGCCGTCAATCCAGCCGAGAACTCTGCCCGGCCGCGGATCCACCAAGGGGATCCACTGCTTCGTTTCGCATCCGAAGATCAGGAGCACACAATACATCAGAAGCTGTCTAAAAAGTCATGTTTGTGCCGCTGCAGGGAATGCCGCCCGGAGGGACGATTCACCAACCCGAGGCGATAGCCCAGTTTTTGAACTTCAATGTTCTGGAGTCGGTGCTGACAGGACTTTTCAGACAGCTTCTCAGCGACGCCCTGCAGCTTTATTCTCCCCAGGGCATGGAAGCTTCCATTGAACTAACTTGACTAAACGGTGGTGTCGGTGGTCATTCCCGCATGCAAACCATCACCACCCACGAGGCCAAGACCCACCTGTCGCGCTACCTCGCCGCCGTCGAGTCCGGCGAGGAGTTCGTCATCGCGCGCGGCACCAAGCCCGTGGCCAAGCTCGTCAAGTTCATCCCCGAGCCCAAGCGCCGACGCCCGAAAGTGGGCGAGATGATCGACAAACCGTTCCACATCCCCGACGAGGCGCTCGCTCCGATGACCGACGAAGAACTCGCCGAGTGGGGGATATGAGGATTCTCCTCGACACCTGCGCGCTTCTCTGGCTGGCGCTGGAGCCGGAGCGCCTCACGGGAGCGGCCGCTGCCGCCATCAATGACGAGGAGGGCGAGCTGCACTTCAGTGATGTGAGCATTGTCGAGATCGTTCTCAAATACCGGAAGGGAAAGCTCGATCTCCCCGCAGAACCCCGGGCTTGGCTGCCCGATCGGCTCGCTTTTTTCCAACTTCAGCGCGTCCCCATCGAACCAGAGGCCGTCTACCGCTCCGGAGAACTCCCGCCCGTCCACAACGACCCTTTCGATCGCCTCCTCGCGGCCCAGGCGCTCATCACCCCGTTCAAGTTCATCACCCCCGACCCGCCCTTCCGCGCCTACGGCGTCGAGACCATCTGGTAACTCCGGGGCGCTGCCCTCCGGGCTCGCCCCGCAAGTCGCGCCGAGCTCCACTCCTCCCCGTTTCTCCCAGATTTCGTGTTTTTCGTTTCTTTCGTGGTTAACCTTTTCTCCTCCCAGGCATTTCCATGCAAACCACCATGGAACGCAGCCCCGAACACGACGCCGAGATCGTCGCCCTCCTGACCGAGCATCAGGCGGCGCTGCGCCTCTACGTCGCATCCCTGCTCCCCGGTGATCCCGAGGCCGCGGATGTCGCCCAGCAGGCCAACTCGACCATCTGGAAGAAACGGGCCGACTTCGAGCCCGGCACCCATTTCAAAGCGTGGGTGTTCGCCGTCGCCCGCTACGAAGTTCTCAACTACCGGAAGTCCAAAGCCCGCGCTTCCCGCCTCGTTTTCAGCGACGAGATGGAAGACCTCATCGCCACGGAACTCCCCGAACAATCCGACGACCTCGAAGAGCGCCATGACGCCTTGCGCGCCTGCCTTGCGAAGCTCAAGCCCGCCCAGCGCGAACTCATTCGCCACCGCTATTTCCGCGGCACTTCGCTGCAGGACTACGCCGATGAGATCGGACGCAGCGTCGGTGGTCTCAAGGTCACGCTCCACCGCATCCGCACGGCTCTCGCCGCCTGCATCGAGCAAAAACTGACCACCACGAAGGGACCGATCGCATGAACCCCGCCGAACGTGACCAGCTCATCGACGCCCTCCTCGACGGCGCCATCTCCGAGGCCGATTTCATCCGCCTCGAGGCCGAGATGCTCGTCGATCCCGCCGCGCGCCAGTCCTACTACCAGCGGCTCAAGCTCGATACCGCCCTGCGCGCCGATGCCGGGGCCGCCTCGGACTCACCCAAGGTGCACGCCTTCCCGACCCGCCCGTTCCGTTGGCAACCTCTCGCCGCCGCCGCCGCCCTCATCGCCGCAGCGATCGTCGGCTGGTTCGCCGGGCATCGCCCGACGAACGCACCCGTCGCTGCCGCCACGGAAACGGTCGCCTCAGGATTCGGAGTCCTCGCCGACGAGGTCGATGCCGTCTGGTCGGAGGGACAATCACCGATCGGCCGGGGCGATCTCGTCCCCGCCGGTGCCCTCCAGCTCGCCTCCGGCATCGCCCAGATCGAACTCTTCAGCGGCGTCACCGTCGTCGTCGAGGGCGACGCCGAGTTCGAGCTCCTCTCGTCGATGGAGATGCAGGTCGGACGCGGGAAGGTGCGCGCCCACGTCCCCGAGCAGGCCACCGGGTTCAGGATCCGCACCGCGAACGGCGACCTCGTCGATCTCGGGACCGAGTTCTCCCTCGACGTCACATCCGACCACGCCGATCTCCACGTCCTCGACGGCGAGGTCGAGTGGTACCCGTCTTCCGCCACGGAAATGCGCCATCTCACCGGGGGCGAGGCCATCCGCTGGGCGACCGATGGGGAAACCACGGCGCTCGAGCTGGAATCCCAGAGCATCGGCGACATCGCCGAATCCCTCGCCGCCCGGCGGGACCGGCGCCACGAGGCCTGGCTCGCCTACGTCGACGGGCTGGTCGCCGACCCGCGGCTCGTCGCCTATTTCGCCATGGACGAACCGCGGACCTTGCGCGATCGCTCGCCTCTCGGCCACTCCGGCACCGTCATCCGTGCCCGCCGCACCGCGGATCGCTGGGAGTCACCCGACGGAGCGCTCGACTTCTCCCCGACCGGCAGCCGCGCCCGCGTCGTCGTGCCCGAGGAACTCCACTCCCTCACCTTCGCCTGCTGGGCGCGCATCGATAGTCTCGACCGCCACTGGAATTCGCTCTTCCTCACCGACGGCCACGAGCTCAACGAGCCCCACTGGCAGATCATGACCGACGGACGCCTCTTTTTCTCCGTCAAGAAACGGAACACCGGCGGGGGCGATCACACCGACAAACACATCTTCTATTCGCCGCCCGTCTGGAACCAGGCCATGAGCGGGCAGTGGATGCATATCGCCACCACCTTCGATGCCGAGGCCGAGAAAGTGACCCACTACATCGACGGCCAAGCCATCAGCGAAGAGAAGGTTCCCGATGGCTATCTCGTCGACCGCGTCCGCATCGGCGCCGCTTCCATCGGTAACTGGTCCGAGCCCAAGCGCCACGACCCGGCCTTCGCCATCCGCAACCTCAATGGTGCGATCGATGATTTCACCATTTTCTCCGCCGCCCTCAGTGCCGCGGAGATATCCGAACTCTTTTCTGCAGGAAACCCATGATCCGCCCCCTTCTCCTATCGTTTGTCTCGCTTCCGGTCGCGCT
Source organism: uncultured Verrucomicrobiales bacterium (assembly GCA_964556355.1). Taxonomy (GTDB): domain Bacteria; phylum Verrucomicrobiota; class Verrucomicrobiia; order Verrucomicrobiales; family DEV007; genus CAZKYJ01. The sequence continues at coordinate 10,453 of CAZKYJ010000088.1, forward strand.
CTTCGCCGCGGACGAGGGCGACCGCCTTTTCACCACCAAAGTGAAGGGTATCCTCTCCGAGAAATGTTTCGCCTGCCACGGGGGAGATTCCGACAAGATCAAAGGCGAGTTCGACCTCACCACCCGGGAGGGCTTCCTCGCCGGTGGGGAATCGATCGCGCAGGTCCTCGTCCCGGGAGATACGAAAGCGAGCTTCCTCCTCGAGTCGGTGCGCTGGGAAGACCCCGACTACGAGATGCCGCCGAAAGAGAACGACCGGCTAACGAAAGCACAGATCGCCGACCTCGAGCAGTGGGTCGAGCTCGGTGCCCCGTGGCCCGACGACTCCGTCCAGGAAGCGATCCTTCTCGCCGAACGTGCCCGCGAAGTGACCGAAGACGGGGTCATCATGAAAACGTCCGGTGGCCTCGCCGACGACTGGACCTACCGCCGCTACCAGCCCGAAGACGTCTGGGCC
>CAZKYJ010000089.1:0-7863 GCA_964556355.1 uncultured Verrucomicrobiales bacterium
CGAGCATCGGCGAGGCGTGCAAGAGCCGATCGTCGTCCGGCACGAATCCCTTGGCGATGCCCGAAGGGTCTTGCGCCATCTCGTTGGCCGCCTGGCCAATTTCTTCCACGGGTGTCCCCGCCTTCAAGATCACGATGTTGTGGGGCGTCGCATCGGGGTTGCTGAACACGAGTTTCACGGGCTTGCCCGCCTTCACCACCATCCGCGCCTTGGTGAAGATCAACCGTTCGGGAACGCAGCCGATCTCCAGGAGCTGGAGCCCCTCCCGCGCATCGAACGCGGCATCCTTCGCCGATCCGGTCGATGAAATCCTCTCCGCCACCCGGCCCCCCGTGTCGATGAAATCGCTGATGGCCGCCTCGCGCGCGCTCCCCCTCCAGTGCCTCGCCAAGTTCTCCGATCTCAGGCTTGTCGTGATCGCGTAGTTCAGGTGCACCCCTGCCGGTTGGTCGAGGACGGGCAAGATGGCCTCCATGGCCTCGGGAGTCCCCAGGTAGCTCGCCGCGATGACGGCCTCCCGCCGGACGTGCTGGGACGGGTGCACGGCACCCCGCGCCAGCGCCTGGGTGGCCCACTCGCCCCGCGCCCCGCGCCCCCAGAACCGTAACGGCCCGTAGGCCGCCGCGACCGCCAGCGGGTCGTCGGATCGGAACAGTGCCTCCAGCGCGCCGATGGAAAGCTCCCCCAGCCCCTGCGACAACCAGACTACCTCGAGGAGAGTGTGCCGGTAGCGGGGGGCCTCCGGATCAAGCGCCGCGTGCCAGTCGGCGAGCGCCGCGGCCACCTCGGAACGATCGCGCGCCCGGAGCTCGAGCTTTGCCCAGTGCCGGATACGGAACTGCGGGGACCTCAGGAGCTCCAACAGATCCCCGACCCGTGCACCCGCGATCTCCGGTGGCTCGGCCAGCGCCCCACCCTTCGGGACGATCCGCCAGATCCGGCCCGATTTCCGGTCGCGCCTCGGGTCGCGAAGCGAGTACTGGGCATGACCTTTAACCGGGTTGTACCAATCGCAGACGTAGGCCGCTCCCCGCGGCCCGAAGCGGAGGTCTACCGGGATGAACGAGAGGTTCTGCGAAAAGATGAGGTCGCCGACATACTCCTCGGCGAAGTGGTCTTCCCGCTCGACCCACCGGTGGATCTCGATCCGGTTGGTCGGCTTGTATCTCGCCTTGATCAACCCTCCCTGCATCTCCTCCGGCCAGGACGGAAAATCGACGAAATCGTGACCACAGACGCCCGAATAGGCCTGCATGTCTTTCGCTTTGGGATGCTGCTGTGGATAGGGCGGGTTCGTCGCATGGAAACTGGAGGCAAAAACTGGGTGCGAGGCGACATGGTTCCCCCACGCGTCGAAGGTGACTCCCCACGGGTTGGTATTGGGATAGCTCCCGAACGCGGTGAGCCGGCGATCCTTCGGGTCGTAGAGGAACCAGGACGAATTGTCGGACCGCACGGGACCGTAGGGTGTCTCGACCTGCGAGTGGTGGAAGATCGACTCTCGGAACAGGAGGTGTCCGCCGGGGGTCCAGATGAAGTCGTGCAACGAATGGTGCGAGTCCTCACAACCGAACCCCGTGTAGACCACCTCCCGGCTGTCCGCTTGCCCATCGCCATCAGTGTCGCGCAAATGGAGGAGGTCGGGCTGGGAGGAGACATAGATTCCCCCGGTGCCGTCGAGGACAAAGGACAGCGGGATATAGAGATCGTCGGCGAACGTGCTGCATGCATCGGCCCTTCCGTCGCCGTCGGTGTCCTCGAGGATGACGATCTTGTCGGACGGCGACTGCCCGGGATAGACGTGCGGGTAGGACGTCGAACACGAGACCCACATCCTCCCCCGCGAGTCCCAGCGCATCTGGATCGGGCAGGCCAGCTCCGGGAAATCCTCTTCGGAAGCGAAGCAATTGACCTCGAACCGGGGGTCGATGGCGAAGGCGGCGAGCTCGTCCGCCGGGCTCAACCACTCGTTGGCACCACGTCCTTCGGCCACTTCCTCGAGCGGCGGGATCGCCGAGTCGTCGGGTCTGGCGGGCGTCCCCGCTGCCGTGCTCCAGATGGCCTCGTCGCGGTTGGCGACCATCAGGTCGAAGTTCCGCATCGCGGGGAGGAAATCGAGATACCCGTAGCTCTTGTTGCGGTCGCCCGTGTAGTAGAAGGTGTTGAGCGGGCGGAAGCGGTAGGTGAACTGGGTCGCTTTGTCGACGACGAGACCGCGCAGGGCCTCATCAATATCGGGTGCGCTTTCGCCGAAAAGTTCCTCGTAGGCGGCGCGGGCGAAACGCCGGTGGCCGACGGCATTCAACGCATGGCCATCCACCGTCAGCTGGGCGTCCGGATCTACGGTCGAATGGAAAACGTCCGCGTAGCCGAGCCCGTGCCGCGCAGCGCCCGCTCTGAGCGCGGCCGCATAGAGCGCGAGGTTGGCGTTGTTGCTGTCGGCCGCGGCGACCGCGGCGACGTTCTCATCCGCCGTCGGCGATAGCAGTACGACTTGCGCGCCGGTGACGCCGTTGTAGGCCTGCGACTTGAGGTGAGCGAGAAAGCTGTCGAGCGTCCCTTCGAATTTCGGCAGCCCACCCGCACCGGCGAACGATTCGTTGGCCCCGAAAGCCGCGATGATGAGATCGGCTTTGAAATAGAAGAGGTGCTGGTCGAGGTCGCCGAAGTTGTCGGGGCGCGGACGGAGATCGATCTCGTCGGCCGGCCACGAGAAGTTGCGGATGGAGAGCTGGTGGCGGGGAAACTTCTGGTGGATCAGGGTTTCGAGATCGCCGTAGCGCCGCTCGTTGTCGAGGAGGAGGTTGCCGATCAGCGCGATGCGCGCCCCAGGAGCGATAGAGAGCGGCAGGGCCGTCGCGACGGGATCGGCGCGCGCGGGGCGGGCAGAGCCCTCGCGGGTGATCGCGTAGCGGGCGAGCCCGTCGTCGGTAGCAAACACCAGCAGCGGAGAGAAAAGGAGCAAGGCGCAGAGCGATTTCATCCCCGCACGTTCGGGAAAAGGCGGGCCGGTTCAAGGTGGCGAACGCGGCGGGCCGACGGGCGCGTCCGTCCACCTCCCCACACCAACCACCCACGGCCGCCGCGGCCGCACTCCCGCCAGGAGGAGACGGGCGCCCGATGCGCGGAATCCGCCGTGCGGTGGTCGGGAGCGGACTCCCTCCCCGCTACCGGGCAGCCACCCGCATCCGCGCGGCCAGCCTCTCCGTCGGCACGGGAAGCGCCAGCGAATACACCAGCTGCTCGATGCCGCCCGTCGACGAACGCGCCACGAGCTCCGGCACCACCAAGTCTCCCGACCAGTCGGCCAGGTCTTCGGAAAACTCCATCGCATGGCTCAGGTGGTCGGCCCCGAGGCGGCGGGTGACGGTCAAAGATACCGGGGTCAGCGCGAGCGTCGGGGCGTAGTCGACGAGCAGATCGCCGCTGGGCACGAGCGCATCGCTGCTGCCGGGGTTGCCACCGTCGGCCAGCGATGGGCGCCAGTTGAGCGGGTCGGCGGGATCGCCCCCGGCGTGGACGAGCGAGCGCCCGCCGCCATCGGCCGACGCCGGCCACGGGAATCCCTCGTCGTAGCGGAATGTTAGGATGACGTTGCCGTTGCCGTCCTCGAGGGTCAGGGTCTCGCCGTTGTTCGAGAGTGCCGTGTCGTTCTGGAACGTGCCCGCGATCAGCGGGTCGAAGGAATTCCCATAGGCACCTTGGAAGGCGGCGAGATCCCGGACGATGAGGAGCCGGGCGCCTGGCGGGAGCGATGCGATGGTGCTGTGCAAGTCGAAATCGAAAGTGATGCCGGCGGAGAATCGGAGGCCGGTGAGCGCCAGGGTTCCGGCGCCGGTATTGGTGATCTCGAGGAACTCGGCCAGCGGGTCCGGGGTGGGCCGGTACATGATTTCGGTGATGCGAAGATCGGTGAGTGAGACCGTGAAGAGCGCCTCGTTGAGGGCGGACCACTCGCCGCCGGAAGAGAGCGCCCGCGCCTTCAGGAGCAGGGACTGGTCGATCGCCAGCATCGAACCGGGCACGAGGGTGAACGCACCGGGATCGCGGGGATCGCTGCCATCGGTCGTGTAGTAGACGGAGACGGTGTCCGCCGCGTCGATCTGCAGCTGGAACCCGGCGGGGACGGCACCGCCGTGCTGGGAAAAGACGGGCGCGGCGGTGGCGGGATAGAGCCCCGCGTTCTCAAGATCCTCCACTACGATGTCCGTGCGCTCTGGGAGGTAGAAATCGAGGATCCACGCCTGGGAGGGGAGGAAGTAGCCGTCCCGGGTGTAGAGGTCGAACTGGGCGGGGGACCACCGGCCCGAATCGACGTCGCGCCGGAAGTCACCCCAGCGCGCCGACTCGGCGACCACGGCGGTGGTCATGGCGACGGCGCGGGCATTCCACGCATCGGCCGCCTTCTCCGGGGTGAGCGTCCCGCCGTTGAACATGTGCCGGTGGACATGGTCGGCGTAACGGAGGCGGTATTCCGCGTTCAGGGCGAGGCGCCGGTGGAGCCCGGTGGGGCGCCGGTTGCCGTTGTTGTTCAGCACATTGGTCTGAAGCGTGGTTTCTCGGAAATCGAGCGTGCGTTCCTCGAAGTCCGAGGGCATCGAGAAAACGCCACCGCCGACATTGGAGATGGCGAACTCGGTGTCCCAGGGGAAAAAATAGTAGGGGGCACCCGCTTCACGACGGCGCCCCGCCCGCCAATTGTGCCCGTCCCAGTCCCGGTTGCCCACGTAAGCGTTGAGCAGCATGTAATCGATGAAGGCGTCGATATCGAGATACTCTTGGATGGCGGCGTAGGTAGCGGGCGTGTCGATGCTCGCGGAGTAGGCGATATCCATCATCGCGTTGTAGGCGACGAGGTCGCCGTTGGTGGCGACGGACGAGTTGACGGTGTCGTAGTCGTCGCTGGTCCCGCCGAGGTAGTTGGCCATATGGTCGGCGTCGGGGCGCTCGTGCAGGTCGTAGACTCCCCAGTAGATCCCATTGAGGAAAAGGTGGGTCCAGCGCCCGTGGGAGCCGAGGTTGCCCATGGCGATGAAGAGGTCGCTCGCCCACTGGTCGCGCCCGTACTGCGCCCGCTCGGCCTGGTAGTAGTGCCGGTGCATCCAGCCGAAGTTATATTCGGGCCTTAGCTGGAGAAGGTCGAACTCCTCGACGGCACTATCGCCGCCGGGCGAGTTCTCGAAGAGCGGGTAGCGGAGCTTACCCGCTCCATACTCGGCACGGAAGCGCAGCGAGAGCGAGTGCTTGGGAGTGTCCGGGCTGCGGGACGAACCGCCTTGGACGCGGACGCCCGCACCCGTCCGGAAGCCGGGCTCCGAGCCGTCGGTCACGAAGAATTCTGCGGAGAGCGGGCGCTCCCACGCATCGCCCTCGCTCTGGGGGTTCTGGTAGATGCCCGTGCTCGGCGAGAAGAAGGCGTCGGGGTCGAAAACGAGCGAAAGGGTCGGGAGGGCGGCAAAGGCCTCGTCGAACTGGTCGGCATAGGCGGGGTCATCGACCACCTCTGGGTCCATCTCGTAGTCGGCGGTGCGCCCCGCCCAGGTGGAAGGGTAGCCGGGGCCCGGCGAGTTCGACTGGCGGACGATGTCATCGACGAACAGGTAGGTCTGCGTGTCGATATTCGTCTCTTGGTAGCCGGTACGCACGGCGATGGCCCGGAGGACGGTGGTGCCCTCGATGGTGATCGGTGCGGTGTAGGGCGTCCCGTTGGTCTCGGACGGCGGGGTGCCGTCGGTGGTGTAGAGAATCGTCGCATTTTCGGTGGCAGTGGTGATCGCCAAGTCGAAGGGGGCGTCGTAGTAGCCGCGGTCGTGGGAGAACTTGGTATCGGCCACGAACCCGATGAATCCGGGCGTGGTATTGGCGGCACCCGGCGTCGGCTCGGGATAGAAACCATAGGTCGGGCCGGTGCCCCCCTCGGAGGTGGTCACGTCCAGCTCGGGAAGTGCGAGAAAGTCCGACGAGCTGGTGCCGAAAACGTTGAAGTTGAGCCCGTGGATGGCGAGGACGTTCTCGCCCGCGACGAGCGCGCCGGTGGCGGCGAGGTCGAAAGTCTCAAAGACGACCGCATCGACATCCGGATGTTCGGCGCTCGCCGACGAGGTGTGGCTGAGCGTCACCGGTGCGTTGGCGGAAGCCACGGGGATGCCATTGAGGAAGGCGGCGAACCCGTCCTCGTACTTCATGCGCAGGGTGAGCGCGCTGACGGCAGCGGGGTCATCAACCGGGAACGGGATGCGGAGGTAGGCGGTCGTGGAGATGAAGCGCATGGCCGCCCCGGTATCGCCCCCCGCACCGACGAGCCCCGGGAATCCGAAGCCGATCCCCGTGCTGGCGGCGTTCCAAGCGGAATCATCGAAGCCCGGGAGCTGCCATCCAGTGCCGATGTCAGACGTCGGAACGAGCCACCTCGACGGGGCACCGGTCGCTATCACCGCGGTCGTCGTGGTCTCGGTGAAGCTCCCCAAGCCGTAGGAGACGTCATCGAACTGCCCGGGATACTCCGGCGCGAACTCCTGGACGACACTGCCGTCCGGGCGCTGGAGGGCGAGGTACTCGCCGTTGCCCGAGAGCCCGAAATTCGTATGGAAGAACCCGCCACCGTCGATGTAGTCGGACGTCGGTTGGCCGGAAGCGAAGACGATCAGGTAGCCATTGGCAGGAAGGATGGTATTGGCCGGAAAGACGAAGCGGGCGAGTTCGGGGTCATCGGTGAGGCGGTAGCCGGAGATGTCGAGCGGGGCGGCAGCGGGGTTGTGGATCTCCATCCAGTCCGAGGTATTGCCGTCGCCGTCGAGGAGGCCGGAGGCGTTGATGGCGACGAACTCGGTGATGACGGGATCTTGGGCGGAGGCGCAGCCGAGCCCGAGGGCGATGGCGGCTATGGGGGGGAGGACTTTCATGGGGGGGAATCGGACGGGCTGACCGGGGAGAGCCCGGTGCCTTGAGGAGCGAGAATCCAGCCGCATTCCCGACCGGAGATCCCTCGCGACGACAGCCTAGGGGGCGGCCACCTCGCGGATACGAAAATACAGCCGGGCCTGGTTGGGCGGGATGAAAAACGTGCGCGTCGCCCCGTCCGTCGAGATCTCGAAGGCGTCTTCCAGCTCGATCCAGCCTCCGTCTGCGAGGTCGAACGAAAACTGGGCATCGTAGAACCGCCCGGCGGTGGCGTTCCAGGTGAGGGTGATGGTGTTGGCCATCCGGTCGAGAACGATGGCAGAAATGGCGAGCGGCTCGGCGCTGGAAACGGTGGCCACTGCGGCGAAGGCGATCGCGACGTCCTCCTCTTCCAGGGCCACGTCGTAGAGATTGACCAACCCGATCTCGCCGACGAAGCCGGTGAGCGCGGCCGGGGTGGCCGCCCCTCCGAGACCGCCGAGGTTGGTCTCGCTGAGGCCGATCGACCCGACCCCGCTGCCGTGGTTGAAGAAGGTGGCGCCGTTGACCCCGATGGTGGCATTGCCGAGCCCGCTGCCGGTGGCCAGCTGCCCGCGGACGTCGCGCACGGCGAGCTCCACATTGTCGTCGTCGCCGCGATTGATGAGCACGACCTGCACGAAGTCGGTGAAGTCGAGCCCGAGCGTGGGGACGGTGAACTCGATCGTGCGCGCCGCCCCGGAGCTGCCGAGCACGAGGAATCCGGTGTCATTGAGCAGGACGGAAATGCCATTGTCGGACCCGCCGCTCTCGAAGATCACCTGGTAGTCGCCGGTGAGCGCGCCCGGCCGCACCCAGATCTCTGCCGTGATGTTGTTGTACTGGTAGCTGGTGGCGGCGGCGCCACCGGGCTGTAGCACGGAGTAGGAAGCATCGATGGTCGTGTTTCCGCTGGGCGTGACCAGCGGGTCGGCCAGTGTGGCT
>CAZKYJ010000089.1:7873-10837 GCA_964556355.1 uncultured Verrucomicrobiales bacterium
ATGAGGTCATCCCAGCGGTTGTTCGGGCTCACCCCGTCGCCCGCCAAGTAGCGGTTGGTGGGCACCACGCCATCCACCACCACCACATCGACGGTGGCCGTCGTGGAACCTTCCGCGTTGGTGGCGGTCAGGGTGTAGGTGGTCGTCATCGTGGGGGAAACATCCGTAAAAACCGCCCCGGTGACATCGGTGCCGCCGGGATCGATCGTGAGCGAGTTGGCGCCGGTCACCTCCCAGCGGAGGGTGGCGGTCGAGCCGGTGCGGATGATCGGCTGATCGGTGGTGAAACTGGTGATGATGGGCGGGGCGGCGACGAGGACGCGAACCTTGAACACGTTGCGGGCATCGCCCCGCGTGGCGGTGAGGGCGTAGCTGGTGGTCTCGGCCGGCATGACGGCGATGGTCCCGTTACCAGCCACCGTCATGGGTGCAAGATCCGTGATCGTGCCGCGACCGTCGTCGAGGGTGAGCGAGTCGAAGGGCTCGATGACGTCCCACGAGAGCATCGCGCTCCCTCCGGCGTCGATGTTCTCGGTGTCGGTGGCGAACGAGTTGATGAGATCGGTTCCCGATGGTCCGAAATTGTGGACGGCAGCGAGTTCCGCATCGGAGAGGACGCCGTTGCCGTCACTGTCGTCAAAAAACGCGATCTCATCGAATGCGGCATTGAAGCTGTTCGGGTTGCCCGTTGGGACTTCGAGCCCGATGAGGGTGCTTCGGGCGTGGGGGAATCCGATCGGTCCGGTGTTGATCGGGGCGGCCGGTCCCTGGGTGGCCGCTGTGATGGCGGCGGCATCGAGGTCCCCCGGGGTCGCCTCGACGACGGTGATCTGGAACGGGGCGTTATCGACCCCCGCAGAATCGTAGCGGAAAGCGACGAAATACCAGGTTCCGTCATCGCGCAGGACGGTGGAATGGGTGAATTGGGAATTGTTCACCCCGTTGTTATCCCGCACCAGAACGCGCACCTGATTGCCCGCCCCCCCGGTGTCGATGCGGATGCCGTCCTGGGCGTTGGTATTGGTGGACTGGGACTCGAGCAACCGGTCGAAGGCCCCGAGAATCCGGGGCTGAATCCACATCGAGATGGTGAACTTATCGGTGGGCTGCACCGCTTCGGTGCTGAAGAGGTCGATACCGCCCCCCGTATCGAAGAGGTAGGCACTGCCCAGTTCGGGCCGGGGGGGCGGGACATCCCGAGTGATCAGGCTGATTCCCGGATCGGGGTCGAAGTTGATGAGGGCGGCATCTTCGCCGGCCACTACCTCCTCGAGCGCGGCCGGGGCGCTGGTGCTTTCATCGAGGGGGAACCAGGCTGCCAGGCGGGCATGGGCAGGACTGATGACCGAGTTGAGGGATGCTGCGACGAGCAATCCAACGACGATTGGGGGATGTTTCATGGGCGCCTAAGGGGGTTGGGGGGGCGATCGGGGTTCACTGCTGCCTCCCCGAGAACCACGTCGCGGGAAGACAAATCTTAACGCAAAAAGATACGCGGGAACCCGCTGGCCGCGTCCTCCACTCAGGGGCGCCTCCGGCGCAAGAGCATCCCTCCGGCGGCGAGCGAGAGAAAGGCAGCCGGTCCAGGTTCGGGCACCACCAGGCCCCAACTCGAAGGTGCTGGCAACGTCGCCGGCGGCTGGTCCGCCCCGGTGTAGAGGGTGCCCGCCAGCCGGTCGGCGCCCAGCGTGTTGGCGCCGCTGTTCATGTAGCTCGCGTTCTGGAACTGCGCCATGTTGGGAAACCCGGGCTCGACCGATTCGTCGAGCCCGGCGAGATCCGCCGCCACCACGCCGAACCCGGTGTCATTGCCTCCCGCGATACTGCCCACGTCGCTGGGAAGCGTCACGAAGTTGGTCACGGTGATCGATCCGTCGGTCGCCGTCAGCGTCAGGGTATCGGCGGCGCCCGCGAGGTCGGCGTCGAGCCGCAGGGAGATGACCGAGCCAGCCAAGGACGAAATATCCAAGGTGAAGAAAGAATCCGGCCCCGGGGACGAGGCCACGAAATCGCCGGAATCTTGGTAGACGACCAGCTCGCTGCCGATAAAGGCGAGCGCCGTTCCCAGGCCGTCGCCGCCGGCCTCGAAGAGAATCCGATTGGGATTGGCCGGCACCACATCGACGACGAAACCCGCGTCGAGCGTCCAGTCGTTGACCCCGGTGACCGGGTCGTCCGTGCGGGGGCCTGGGGAAAGGGTGATGACGGCAGCGGAAGCAGTCGAGAGCGCTCCGGCAGTGAAAGCGACCAGTGGGGGTGCCAGCTTCATCCTTCTGGGGGTAGTTGGAAACGGGCGCGATGTCAAGCGCTACAACCGCCCCGGGTTGAACGGCGTGACCGGCACGGCGGGAGACGCCCGCCCGTCGAGCAGCGCCTTCAGTCGGCGGATGGCCTGGAGGGCTTCGGGGGTCGGATCGGCCGCGAGGTTGGAAAACTCGTGGGGGTCGACGCGGTGGTCGTAGAGTTCCACCCCGCGCTCGCCGCCCGCCCAGTCGCTGTAGCGCCACCGCTCGGTGCGGATGCTCCGGCCCATGACCGGCTCCGGCAGGCGGGCGTCGGCGGGGCGCAGCACCTGGGTCACCGCCACCGAATCCCACGGGCGGCCCGGCGCCGCGAGCAGCGGAACGAGCGATGTTCCCTCGATGTATTCTGGCGATGTCAGGCCGCAGAGCCCGGCGACGGTCGGGTAGATATCGACGAACTCGACGACGCGCCCGCAGGCGCGCCCGTTGCCGGCCGCGCCCGGTGCGCGCACGATCAACGGCGCGCGCGCGGATTCCTCGAAGAGCGTCCGCTTTTGCCACACCCCCAGGTGCTCGCCGAGGTGGTAGCCGTGATCCGACCAAAGGACGACGACCGTCTCGTCGGCCAGGCCCAGTCGATCCAGCGCGTCGAGCATCCGCCCGACCTGGGCATCGACGAACGACACGCAGGCGAGGTAGGCCTGGAGCGCCCGGAGACAGG
>CAZKYJ010000090.1:0-10806 GCA_964556355.1 uncultured Verrucomicrobiales bacterium
GCCTCGTCGCCGATGTCCCTCCCGGACAGGTAGAGGCTCAGGAGATGGGCAGGAATCGTGATGGTCGGAAGGTGGGCATGCGGGGCAAAACCCTCGAAAAGATCGAAATCGCCCGGCGGCACGAACGCGGTGGCCGCCACGTGGACCCGCGTGGTCGGGCCGGCGTTGGCGAGCTGGATGGTGACGTTGCCGTCGGCGGATGCGATGCCAGCCACCTGAAGCGGCGCGAGTTCTGTCCGCTCGAGAATCCGGGCGTCGGAAACGAGGTGCGAGGCCACTTCGCTACCCGCGGTCACGCCGATCGCGACACGCCGCATCGTATCGGGAAAAACCAGGGCGAAGTCACCGGCGGGGAGACCGGTGATTTTGATGAAGCCATCCTCTAGGGCGATGGCGTCGGTGCGGTTCCGAACCGTAGCAGCCCCGGTCCCTTCGAGGAGTACGAGGCCGCCCGCCGGTGCACCCGCTGCCGGCAGGGGGATAAGGACGGGTTCGCCCACGGTCGCGTTGACCACCTCCGGCAGCACCGTACGATCCTCCCGCAGGACGAACGTCCGCTGGGACCCGTCGGGGAGCTTGGCGTCGAGGTGAGAGATCCCCTCGAGCGCACCGAGGAGGATCGAGCCGGCCGCGTCGGTCTTGAAGGTGTCGGCTACCGCATTCTGGAAGCCGGGGCGATGGATGTTGACGGTCACGGCCCGGTCGGGGACAGGTTCTCCCGTTTTTCCGAGAAGGAGGAGACGGTAGCCGGCACCCGTGCGGGCGAGATGGATGTCGAAAGTCGCGGGCGTCGCATCGATGCCGTTGATGGAAATGGAATCGCGCGAGTCGAGCCGGATGTCCTCCCCGTCCGAGACGCGTTCGACCTGGGCCGTCAAGGCAAACGCGAGCTCGCGGATCCGCTCCGGAACGCGGAACTCCTGCAGCGTTGCCGCGTCGTCGGCGAGGGCGAGATCTTGGTACTCGGCAGTGGTTTCGGTGCCGGCCAGATCCGTGGCGGTGATGGTCAACACTGCATTCTCGAGCACGGCGACAGGTACGTGTTGGCCGGCGATCGCGACCGTCGGTCGGAAGGCCAGAGTGGCGAGTTTGCCGGGCAGGAGCGATTCGCGCTCGACGTGGAAGGCCGTGGTGAGGGTGGTCTCTTCGGCACGGTGCTCGAACTTCGTCAGCGCGGAGAAGCCCGAGGCGTCGGTGAGGACGAGGTTGCGGGTTCCGGGGTTGGTGGAGAAGGGGACGACGATCTCGCCGTTCTCGCCCGCCGGGTAGGTTTTGCCGCCGAGGATCGCGACCGCGTCCGTCCGGATCGCACGGCTCTCGTCGATGACCGTGATGGCGTGTCCGGCGGCGGAGATACGTTCCAGCGGGGTCAGCGTACCCTTGCGCAAAAGCGTGCGCGAGCTGGTCCCGTTCCCGACGAACTCGATGATCCAGACGCCGCGGCGGTTGGTCAGTTCGGGAAAAGTGAACGTCTGGCGCTGCCGGAGGAACGGCGAGGCATCGTAGTGGTGGGCGGATTCCGCATTGGGGACGAGGCCATCGAGATCGAGGTCGGTGCCGACTTCCCTGCCGGAGTCGAGGTAGACGTTGCGGGTGTTGATCTCGTAGACCTTGACGAGGAGGTCGGGGACGTTCTTGAGGTAGAGCTCCAAGGCAACCTCGTCGGCGGGGGCGAAGGTGGGCGGGTTGGTGAGGGCGAAGTCGATGTCGATGCGGTCGCGGAGGGCGGCGAAGGCCGCGGGGCTGAGGAGGTCGGCGTGGGACTCGGGGTCGCCGTTGCCGCTGGTGATGTTGGCCTCGGCGAAGACGGGCTTGAGATAGGTATCGCGGACGAACTTGTCGAAGGGGGCCATGGCCTTCGCCCCGGCGAGAAAGTGGAGGAGATAGTCGCGGACGAGCGGTTCATCGACGCCGATGGGCGGGAGCCCGGTCGTCCCGGAGAAGTCGGCGTCGAGGTTGGCCGGTGCGGTGGCCCGGCTCCGTTCCGCGACCACGTAGTGCCCAGGGCGAGGGAGATTGAGATAGGCGAGGAAGCGCTCGCGGTCGTGGGTGCCGGCGCGGCGGTCGAGGTCGAGCTGGTGGTAGAGGATGTGGGCTTTGAGCGAGTCAAAGGCGGGTTCGAGCGGCTCCACGAATCCCCAGGCACGCTCGAGGTACGCGGCGCGGGCGGCAGGGTCCCGCGACATGTCGGTATCGGCCCCGGGGCGCAGCTTGCCGAGGTAGGTGAGGACGAAAGACTCGTCGCGGGAAAACCTCGGGAGCGCGGCACGGAGGGCATCGAGCTGCGCGAGGGTGAGGCTCTTGGCGATGTCGAAGCGGGCGAACCCGGGCGGATCTTGGGAAGCGAACTCGGTGACGAGAAGGTCGACCAGCTTTTCGAAGCCGGGGTGGGGAACGCGTTCCAGCAGCTGGTGGCGCTGGTCGTCGGTGAGAGCCGCAAGGTCTCCCTCGCGGAGCAACCAGGCGACCCCGGCTTCGGTGAGGTGATTGAGAGTGCCGTGGTCACGCACGCCTTGTCCGTGAAACGCCTCCGCCGAGACGGTGGCGGGATCGAGCTCGGTGGGGAGCTGGCGCTCCTTTTCGGGGACAGTTTTGCTGTGATCGAATCGGAGGCCGAGAGCGTTCTTCAGGTAGTCAATGGTGGCGGTGGGATCGTCGCCGTAGTCGAGCAGCGCCCGCCGGTGGCGGATCGAGGTGAGAAGCGGCGAACCGGGATTGCGTTCCTGCCAGGCATCGATCAGGGAGTCGAGCTTCTCGCTCTGGCCGGTGTGCTGGTAGTGGAGGGCATGGAAAGAGTAGGAGTCTTCCGTCCCGGGGACGAGCTCGGCCAGGGCCGCCTCCCGCGCCGCAGCATCCGGGGCGAGGACGAAGGTCTCAACGAACCCGATCGGCTCGGGGGCAGCGGGGCAAACGGCCGCGAGCAGCGGCAGCAGGATGGCAAGGATGGGAGTTTTCATTAGCAAAAGATTCCAGAATTACTATAGGCGGTCCGTTTTTTGCGGCAATGGCGGAGATTGTGCTCAATTGTAGCCCAACCGAGTGTGCTAGATGTCAGAACCACGTCAAAAATCCGTCGACGAACCAAATAGGGAGAAGTGGGATCGGATCGCGGCGCGCCTGGCTTTTCTCTACGGCGACGAGCGCCTCGACGAAGTACTGCCGGAGTTGCGGAAGCTGGTGGCGCGGCGGTCTCCCCTGGCATTTGCGGCAATGGACGGGCGGTGGGACGAGCGGGATGTCCTCCTCATCACCTATGCCGACTCGGTGGTCGAAGCGGCGCAGGGCGATACGGCCGGGCGCTCACCCCTCGAGGCACTCGCGTATTTCCTCGACGAAAACGTCGAGGGCGATATCACCTTTCTCCATCTACTGCCGTTCTTCCCCTTCACCTCGCACGACGGGTTTTCTCTGGTCGACTACCGGATGGTGCGCCCGGACCTGGGCAATTGGCGGGACGTGGAGGGGCTTTCCAAAAACTACCGCGTCGTCTTCGATGCCGTGGTGAACCACGTCTCGGAATCGAGTGCGTATGTCCAAGGCTATCTCGCCGGCGATCCGGAATACGCGGACTACTGTGTGGCGGTCGATCCCGCGACCGACCTGAGCCGGGTGGTGCGCCCGCGGAACCTGCCGTTGCTCCATGAGTTCGCCATGGCGGACGGCAGTGTACGCTCGCTTTGGACGACTTTCAGTCGCGACCAGGTTGACCTCAACTTTGCCAATCCGAAAGTGCTCTTGGAGATCCTCGACGTTCTCCTGTTCTACGCCGAGCGGGGCGCCTCGATGGTCCGGCTCGACGCGATCCCCTATCTCTGGAAGACGTTGGGAACCGGGTGCGTCCACCTCCGGCAGACGCACACCATCATCGCGCTGATGCGGGACGTCTTCGACCTGGCGGCGCCTCACGTCGTGTTGCTTTCGGAGACCAATGTCCCGCACAAGGAGAATATCTCCTACTTCGGGAACGGTGGCGACGAAGCGCAGATCATCTATAACTTTTCGCTCGCCCCACTGACGCTTTTTTCACTCACGGTGGGCAACGCGGTGAAGCTGACCCGCTGGGCGCAGGAACTGGGACCCTACTGGCGGGGCTGCACGTATCTCAATATCACGGCGACCCACGACGGCATCGGGATGCGCCCCACCGAGGACATCCTCAGCGAGGAGGAACGCGGTCGGCTCGTCGACCTGGCCAGGGCGAACGGCGGCGACGTGAGCTACAAGCGGAACCCGGACGGAAGCCTGACTCCCTACGAACTCAACATCACGTATTTCGACGCGATCAACGACCCGAATGCGGGCACGCGGGTCGAGCTGGAAGTGGCGCGTTTCCTGGTGTCCCAAGCGATCCCGATGGTGCTGAAAGGGGTGCCGGGTATCTACGTGCACAGCCTGGTGGGAAGTCGGAACGACAACGCCGGCGTCGAGAGGACAAAACGTGCGCGGAGTATCAACCGGGAGCAGCTCGAACTCGGCGAGCTGCAAGGCGAGCTGGCCGACGCCGGCAGCCGGAGGGCGAGGGTGCTGCTGGGGATCCGGCGCCTCATTGGAGCGCGCCGCCGCCATCCCGCCTTCCACCCCGACGCCGATCAGCAGGTGCTCGATCTCGGGTCGAAGGTGTTTGCCGTGCTAAGGCGCAAGCACGAGACGGGCGAGAGGGTCCTGGCCCTGCACAACGTCACGTCGAAGCGGGTGCGCATCGACCGGCGGAAGGTGCCGGTGCAAGGGCCGCTGACCGACCTTGTCACCGGGCAGCTTGTTTGGCTCGGCGAAGTGGGGGAGGACATCGTGCTGATGCCCTACCAGGTGGCGTGGTTGGCCTAGGCACGCAGAACTCCCGCATCGACTTCGGGTGTCGCCCTGCCGGGGGATGTCGTCGGTGGCTCGGTCGCCCAGGGTCGCTGCCCGGCAGGCGGGGACGCTCGCCCTCCGCTAATCAGCGCGCCGCGCCATCTATTTGGAGGGCAGCGGGTACCCGGCTGCCGCCCGGCGGGGTGACGGGCAGGAATGTTGATTCCACGTTCTTGACGGGTCAAGCGGGCAATCCACTTCCTCGAAATGTGGGCTACCATGGCCGACGCATCAGCCAATGAGAACGACGAGAAATACAGTTCCCAGTATCGTGCTGGGGATTCTGGCCGCGGCTCTTATCTCATTCGTGACGGATGGGCAGCGGCGAGTGGCCGACAACCGGATGCGATTGAAGGGTTTCGAGAACTACGGTACTCCGATTCGCCCTACCGCTACCAATGCTCTGGGAGTGGCAACAACCGTCATCCTCACAGAATCGTGGATCGGTCCCCGGGCTTCCCCCTTTGAAATCTGGTGGCACAGATACTCTTGGGCGGCAAAAGAATCCCTCCAAGCGGCGGGATCGCTCGTTCGGGGATCTGACGACGAAGACTAACCCTACGGAAAAACAATCGTCCGGTTCCCGTGGACGAGCACCTTGCGCAAGGCGTGTGCCCAGACGGCGCGGGCGAGGACGATTTTCTCCAGGTCTTTGCCCTGGCGGACGAGGTCGGGGATGCCGTGCTCGTGGGTCACGCGGATGACGTCTTGGGCGATGATCGGGCCCTCGTCGAGCGCCGAGGTAACGTAGTGGCCGGTGGCACCGATGATCTTGACCCCGCGCTCGTAGGCCTGGTGGTAGGGGCGGGCGCCGGCGAATGCCGGGAGGAACGAGTGGTGGATGTTGATGATCCGGTTTTCGTAGTGGGACACGAAATCGGCCGAGACGATCTGCATGTAGCGGGCCAGGACGACGGTGTCGATCTTGTTCGCGGCCAGCAGTGCGAGTTCGGCGGCTTCTTGCTCAGCCTTGTTCTCCCTGGTGACCGGGAACACGTGGAAGGGGATTCCGAAGCGCTCGGCCGCCGGGCGCAAGGTCTCGTGGTTGCTCACGACGAGGGGGATCTCCACCGGGAGCTCGCCGGCGGCGTGGCGGGCGAGGAGGTCGTAGAGGCAGTGGGGCTCGTGCGATACGAAGATGGCGAGGCGCGGGCGCTCCTCGGAAAAGTGGAGCGACCACTCCATCTCATGCGAGCCGGCGATGGCGGCGAAGCGCTCGGGCAGTTCGGCGTCGGGGATGTCGAAGCCTTGCAGCTCCCATTCGACCCGCATGAAGAACACCCGGTGCGCCTGGTCGACGTGCTGGTCGAGATGGACGATGTTCCCGTCGTGCTCGTTGATGAAGCGGGCGATGGCGCGCACCAGCCCTGGGCGGTCGGGGCAGGAGGTGAGGAGGGTGGCGGTGTGCGGGGTGGGCATGGATCGGATGGGAACCCTGAGCCTCCCGCGCCTCCGGGCCGGGCGGCCTTCTCGGAGGAGCAAAAAAGTGCTCGAGGGGGGACTCGAACCCCCACGGGTCTCCCCACAGGATCCTTAATCCTGCGCGTCTACCAATTCCGCCACCCGAGCAATACCGCCACGATTCGAAGCGATCCCTTTGGTGGAGAGGGACGGCGAATTAAGGGCAGCCCGAAACATGTGCAAGCGGGTATTTTCAGAATTTTTCATCGCCGCCGACCGGGATGGCCTCGCAGTCCTGACGCCAGCCTGGAAATCTCCATGAATTGGGGAATCCAGTGCACTGCCGAGGCTTCACCGGTTGGATCCGGCAGCGGTTCCCCCCCTCCAAGAACACGCAGGCACCGTCGGGTTCCTCCACGAGCGAGAGGCCGGTGCGGTTGGCATTGATCCGGGTGTAGCGCTCGGTGAAACCCGCCACGTCCATCCCGAGGTGGGAGGCGATCGCCGCGACCTCGTGGCTGCTGACGCGGACGTCCCCGGGCCAGCGGCAGCAGTTGCCGCA
The DNA here is from genome assembly GCA_964556355.1 of uncultured Verrucomicrobiales bacterium. Classification (GTDB taxonomy): domain Bacteria; phylum Verrucomicrobiota; class Verrucomicrobiia; order Verrucomicrobiales; family DEV007; genus CAZKYJ01. Next base: position 6,815 of record CAZKYJ010000090.1, read on the forward strand.
GCGTTGGCAGAGGTAGCGGATGGAGTCATCCATGGGCGGAAGGAGGTGTCACTGTCACGAAGAGGGTGTAAGAATCTAGGATGGATAATCACAGCAAACCAGTCGCCGGGCGCAAAGTCGTCGTCATCGGCAGCGCGGGGCGTCTCGGTTCATCGGTTGCCAAGCATCTGGAGAATCGGGGGTGTTGCGTCACGGGGCTGACCCGGGAAAATCTCGATCTCTCCGACGCCGGGCGGGTGGCGGAGGTGCTCGGAGCACTCGATTTCGATACGGTGTTCCTGAGCGCGGCGCTCACCCATGTTGACTACTGCGAAACGGCGCGGAAGGAAGCCTTCGCCACCAATGCGGAGGCTCCGGCGGCGGCGGCGGCCGTCTGCGTGAAAAAGGGGGCTCGCCTCATCCACGTGGGCACCGACTACGTCTACGCCGGCGACGATGCCACGCCGCGGCACGAGGACGATCCCACGGTGCCGGCCAGTATTTACGGAGAGAGCAAGCTGGCCGGCGATCAGGCGGTCGTGGCGGCCGACCCGAGGTTCCTCGTGCTGCGTACCTCGTGGGTCTTCGGCCCCGGGCGCCCGAGCTTCCTCGATTTCATGATCGAGCGTGCCCGCGAGCACGAAAACGTCGTCGCGATTTCCGATAAGGTTTCCACCCCGTGCTACGCGCTCGATTTCGCCGATATGCTGGACCCGCTCCTGACGCTCCCCGATATCGGGGGGATCGTCAATCTCTGCAATACCGGTTCGTGCAACTGGCAAGAATACGCCCAGCACGGGGTCGATTGTGCCCGTCGTTTTGGCGTTCCGGTCAAGTCGCCGACCATCGGATCCACCAAGCTGGCAGATTTTGCCAATTTCGTCGCCAAACGGCCGGTGCACACCGCGATGTCGACCGACAAATACGCCCGCCTCACCGGGCTCCAGCCCCGCTCGTGGCAGGACGCGGTCGAAGCCTTTGTCCGGGACTACGTCGCTCCCGCTGCCCTCCGTGGCGCGAGGTGATCTGCGGGGGGCGGCGGGCGGGTGAGCGGGGGCGATTGCCGATCTTTCCCTTGACCGGAACTCGTTTAGGTTCCTTACTCATCCTCACTATCTAGAGACCTGCGCCCCATGTCCACAGAGTCACCGCAACCGCACTCGGGATCGCGGCGGGGGGCGGTCGCTAGATCTTTTTTGGGCTGGCGTCCTCGGAGGTTCGGCTTCCCGCCAGCATTCGCCCTATGAATTTTAATACTTTTTATCGCCCACCTCAATGTTTGGAAGGCTTTTTGGATTTTTCTCAAATGATATCGGCATCGATCTTGGCACCGCAAACACCCTGGTTTTCGTCAAAGACCACGGGATCGTCTTGCGTGAGCCCTCGGTCGTAGCCGTCAAAGCGGGCACCAATGAGGTGCTCGCGGTCGGTGACTACGCCAAGCGTATGCTTGGCCGAACCCCAGGAAACATTGTCGCCATCCGCCCGCTTCGGGATGGTGTCATCGCCGATTTCGAGGTCACCGAGGCGATGCTGCGGCACTTCATTCGCAAAGTGCACAACAGCCGCCGGATGGCGCACCCCAGGGTGGTGATCGCCGTTCCTTCGGGGATTACCGAGGTCGAGAAGCGTGCGGTCAAAGAGTCGGCCCAGCAGGCCGGTGCCCGCGAGGTCTATTTGATCGAGGAGCCGATGGCCGCGGCCATCGGTTGCGGCCTTCCCGTGCAGGACGCCTCGGGGAACATGGTTGTCGATATCGGAGGGGGCACCACCGAGGTCGCCCTGATCTCGCTTTCGGGCATCGTCTACAGCCGGAGCGTGCGCGTGGCGGGGGACGAGTTGGACGAGGCCATCGTGCAGTACATGAAGCGGGCCTACAACCTCATGATCGGCGAACGGACGGCCGAGGACATCAAGATCCGTCTCGGCTCGGCCTACCCGCTGGGCAAGGAGACCACCATGGAAGTGAAAGGGCGCGACCTCGTGGCGGGCCTGCCGAAAACCATCACCATCACCTCGCAGGAGGTGCGGGAGGCGATGTTGGAGCCTCTCAATACCATCATCGATGCCGTTCGCGTGACCCTCGAACGGTGCCCGCCCGAGCTCTCGGCGGACCTTGTTGACCGCGGATTGGTGCTCGCCGGTGGTGGTGCGCTCCTCCGGGGGCTCGACAAGATGTTGACCGAAGAGACCGGCTTGCCGGTCCACGTCGCCGACGACCCGCTCAGCGCGGTGGCGGAAGGTGCAGGCAAGGTGCTCAGCGAACTCTCGTTCCTGCGTAAGGTCACCAGCGCGGAACACTGACCTAACCCCCGTGCCGGGGCGGGTCAGGCGACGGGCTCCCGTTGCGCTGACCGGTTTCCCGGCCGTCCCCCAAGCTCCCACGACCCATGAGCCGGATCAACGTCATCGCTCTCGTAGCGTTCGTCGGGCTGCTGGTCTGGGTGTTCACTTTCGACAGTGAGGCCACCCGGAAGATCCAGTCCACCGTGCTCTCCGTCTTCGCCCCGCTGCAAAAGACCGGCGACGACATCGAACAGGCGGTGACCGGTCTCGGCGTGCCCGAAAAGTCGGCCGAGGAGCTGGCGGAGGAGAACGCGGACCTCCTCATCGAAGTGCAGGCGCTCCGCATCCAGGCGCAGGAACTCGACCGCCTCAAAGAGGAGAACGACAACTTCCGCGACCTGCTCAAATTCAAGCGGAATGCACCGCTCAAGCTCATCCCCGCGCGGGTCGTCGGACGCAGCGCCGGGACATGGTGGAATACGGTCACCATCGACAAGGGCTACCGCCAGCACGTCGCCGTCGATAGCCCGGTCGTGACCGATCTCGGCCTGGTGGGCAAGACCGCCCTCGTCAACGCGGACGAGACGACGGTGATCCTCCTCACGGACGAGCGTTGCCAGGTCGGCGCGCGCATCACCGGGACCCCCGACCGCGGCATCCTCATGGGCGCGCGGGGTGCCACCAAGGTCACGCCCGATCTCCGGCTCCGCTTCCTGGACAAAGACGCCAGCCCGCAGCCTGGCTCGGACGTTTTCAGCACGAATGCGGGGGGGCTCTTCCCCGCCGGTATCATGCTGGGCGAGGTGAAGCAGTTCTCCGTCAAAGACATCTATGGGGAGGCGACCGTCCGGCCGGCGGTCGATTTCAACGAGCTACAATACGTTTTCGTCATCGAGCGCGAAGAGCTCGTCATCGAGGTGGGCGGCGCGCCGGTCACCCCCGATGGCGTTCCTGCCGGGGACGGGACCCAACCGGGGAACGGGCGATGATCTACTCCGCCTTGTTATTCCTGATGCTCTGCCTGGCATTCGTCGTCCAGGAGTGCGTACCGGATATCGACTGGGCCTACCGGGCGACGATCATGCTCGTGCCCCTCGTTTTCTTTTCGGGGGCGGCAACGGTGCCCTTTCCCTACATGCTCGTCCTCGCCTTCGTCACGGGCTTCCTCTGGGACGCGCGCCACGTGCTGCCCGCCGGCGCGGGCGATTCTGCGGCCGCGGATGTCTCGTTCGGCTACTCGATCTTGCTTTACGGTCTCCTGGGTTCGCTTATGCAGGGGATCCGTCCGCTCTTCCGCCGGGGGCGCTGGGAGCTCCCGGTCCTCTTCACCGGGGTCGCCACGTTTCTCCTGCTCACCATCGAGTACCTCCTCATCAATTTCATGCGCGGAGGCTTCGAGTTCCCGCGGGATGTCTGGTTCAAGATCATCACCACCGCGCTGCTTACCATGGCAGCCTCGCCCCTCCTCTTTTTCACCCTCTACCGCGCGGCCAACGCCTCCGGCTATCGGATCCGCTATGACGGACTGGCCTACCGCTAACCCATGAACCCCCAATCACACGATCATGGTCGCCCGTTTTAGATTCAGGCTCTATCTGCTCGGATTGCTCTTCGTTGCCGGGTGTGCGGCGCTTCTCATGAAGCTCTGGACGCTGCAGATCGACCAGTACGAGAAGTACACCCGCCAGATCCCCGGGACTTCCAACGTCACCGTTCGCATCCCCGGC